>JBJTVN010000038.1:0-6538 GCA_046081225.1 Alphaproteobacteria bacterium | reverse complement strand
CCATGGGCCAGATCGTGATAGGGGGCGGTCACATTCAGCACATGGCGCAGATGGCCGGGGACCGAAACCAGCTCCGCTGTTTCCTCAGCATGGCCACCCCCTTGCCAGAACAGGGACAGGGCGGCCAAGGTCATCAGTTGGGTGGTAAAGGCCTTGGTGGAGGCCACCCCAATTTCCGGACCGGCCTTGGTGAGCAAAGTGTGATGGGCTAATCGGTGCAAACTGCTGCCCGCCACATTAACAATGGCCAGACTGCGGCCGCCCTGCCCATGAACGTATTTCAGCGCAGCCAGCGTATCCGCCGTTTCCCCCGATTGCGAAATAAACAACGAAAGTGTATCAGGATCCGCAAAATACGGGCGATAGCGAAACTCTGAGGCAATGTGCACCTGCGTGGGAATCCCCGCACGCTCCAGCCACGTTTGCCCCACCATGCCGGCGAAATAGGACGTGCCACAGGCGATGATGTCCACACGGTGGGGACGGGGGGGGCTGTCCTGCATGCTGACCGTTTCATGCACAGGGTCCCAAAACGAGCGTAGGGTGCTGGCGGTGACAATGGGCTGTTCGTCCATTTCCTTGGCCATAAAATGCCGATACGGGCCCCGATCCAAGGCCGCCACACTGGGGGGCAAAATGACAACAGGGCGTGTTAGGGGGCTGCCTGTTTCATCGGTGATGTGTACTTGACCCGCGCTGAGGGTGATGAGATCCCCATCCTGAATATAGATGGCCCGCGACGTATAGGGGGCCAAGGCCAGCGCATCGGAGGCCAGATAACCCGCCCCCTCCCCAAGGCCCACCACCAGAGGGCTGCCCTTCACCGCTGCATACAGATGGTGGGGATCCCCCGCAAACAAGGCCACAATGGCAAAGGCCCCGTGAAACTGGGGCACGGCCCATGCCATGGCCTGTGCGGGGGTGTGGCCTTGGCGCAGGGCTTCCTCCAGCAGGTGCACAATCACCTCGGAATCTGTTTCCGAATCAAAGCGATGCCCCGCCGTTATCAGGGTTTGTTTAAGAGTCATATAGTTTTCAATGATCCCATTATGCACCACACTGACGGAGGCACTGGTGTGCGGATGGGCATTCTGTTCCACAGGTTTACCGTGGGTGGCCCATCGGGTGTGGGCAATGCCCACGGTGCCCGCCAGGGGATGCTTGGTGGTTAAATCCAAAAGCGCGGCCACTTTGCCAGAGGTGCGGCGCCTGTCAATCTGTCCCGCCGCATTCAATACGGACAATCCAGCGGAATCATACCCCCGATATTCCAAACGCTGCAGGGCCGACACCATATCGGCCGTGACGTTTCCGGATTCCTGAATGATGCCAATAATGCCGCACATAAACAGGCCTTTGTTTCGCTGAAGCCAGCCTAAGCGGCCTGCATTTTGGGTTTTTGCTGGGATTGCCGCGCCACGTCATAAATACTGAGAAAAAAAGGGGGGACAAACATGGGCAACCTTCCTGTTGGCACAAACAAAACTGAAATGATTTTAGGCCCCCCAAGTCAAGTCTGTCAATGACGTTGGGGCGTCGTGTTGCGCCATAGCGGCGGGGCATTCGGAGGACGGGGGACAGAAGACAGAAGATTTTCTCCGTCCTCCGTCCTCCGATTGCCCCGCCCCGCCTTTTCCACCCCTAAAACAGCCGTTTTGGCACCTTTATGTCAATGACTTGAATGATGTTGGTTTGATTGTAAGTGTGCCAACGTCTGCTAGGATCGGGGATGAAAGGCGGTTTTTCAATGGGGATGTCCTGATAATCGTCGGGGGTGAGCTTGATAATCTCAAAAAACACCACACTTTGTCCATACCCCCCTTGGCAATTTTGGCCAGGGCGATACAGGCGGCCTTCATAGATAAAAAAGTTCCCCGCAGGTCTGGACCCCAGAGCGTGGGCCTTTACGGGATTGTGGGCATGGGGTTCCCATGGGCCTAGGGGGCTGGGACTGTGAAACACAAACAGCTCGTCCCAATTGGGTGTGGGGGGATAGGATACACTGCCAAACAACCACCAGCGCCCTTGGTAAAACAGGGGGGTTGCATCCGCAATGGGCAAATCTGGCAACATCACACGATCCAAAACCCAGTGATGGGGAAAATCCGTGGCCCGATACACATCCAACCCATTGCGGGATGTGCAGGGCATCATATAGATCACCCCCTCATGCTCTAGGATCACGGGATAGGACAAATGATGGGGCATATCCAGAATCACCTGCAGGGGTCCTACGGAAAGATCATCATAAACCTCGCGCACGGCGATGGTGGCTTTGCCCGTACGATACACAAAATACTCAAAAAACAACCATGTCCTGCCTTGGTGGGTGAACACAAACGGATCAGCGTGAAAGGCTCTGGCTGTGGTGGGAATGGTTTTCCAAGCGGGATGATTGCGAAAAGAAAGGGCAATTTCCCAATGATTCATCCGGAAAAAGGGCTTGGTGAAAACCCTTTTCAAACGGCTCCACCCCTGACGCAGGGCCAGCGTTGCATAATCAAGCGTACTGGGCATAGCCCCTGCGGGCAGGGGGTGAAACGGCTGGGTGGCCTGATGGCATCGCGTCAAAGATCGCGGCAACATTTGCGACAAACGCGCCCCCGTCATCCCCAAAGCCACCCGCAGCGCCAAGGGAGAGCGAATGCCCAAAGTGGCCTGATCCAAAACAAACCAAGGCCCCCCCGCGGTTTTTTGCACAGCCCATCCCACGGTGGGGGGCGTTTGGGCAATCAACGCCCGCAACAACGCCGCCATACCAAAAGACCCCTGAAAAAAAGGCTTCACAACATAATCTTGGGTAAACGTCCCCCCTTCCCCACCCGTCATATCCAACACGGGGCCCGTCACAGGGCCAGACAACAGGGGCAAAGCGGGGGCCTGCGACAGCAGGGGGCGTTCTTTGATGCAAACCCCCTCGTGCCAACCTTGCCAGCTCGGCAGGGTGAACAACGGCTGTTCATGGGCCTGATAGGCCCCCGCCTGATGGGGCGCCCCAAAAAAAGCATGCCAAAAGGAAAACAGGGTCTGATCCCACACAGCCGTCAAAGACAAGGAAGACATACAGGGCGATGATTGAGAAAACAGGCCCAACCATAGTCCCTGTACCCAAACCCTGTCAATGCCGTTGCGCTGGGGCGGCGAAACGGTGTAAAAGGGCCACCATGCCCCTTGATCTTTACCACGACCAGATTGCCAAAGGCGTTTTGTTTCCCAATGCGGAACAAAAGCGCATGGTTGCGCATTTTTCCCATCTTTGTGATGACATCAAAACGTATGTGGCCAAACAACATCGCTATGCCCGCTGGCACGTTTGGAAACAACGCCCCCTGCCCCCGCGGGGGGTGTATATCGTGGGGGATGTGGGCACAGGCAAAACGGCCATGATGGATTTGTTTTGCCAGTCCCTGCCCCCAAAGATCGTTTATCGCCAGCATTTTTATGCTTTTATGCATCAGATTCATGATCATCTGCGCCGATTGCCTGATCAAAAAGACCCCTTAAAAACCGTGGCCCAAAGCTGGGACAAGCCCGTTGTGTGTTTGGATGAATTTCTGGTGCAGGATATCGCGGATGCCATGATCCTCAAGGAACTGTTTTCCCATTTGTTTGACAAGGGGCTGGTTTTGATCACCACATCCAACACCCTGCCCGAGGATTTGTATAAACATGGATTGCAGAGGGATCGTTTTTTGCCCTTTATCCCCCTGCTCAAGGCCCACTGTCAGGTGTTATCCCTGAATCATGATCAGGATTATCGCCTGCGGCATGGTCCCCAGACGGGGGGGCATTATCTGTACCCCCTCACCGAAGACACACAGGCCGCCTTTGCCCAAACCTTTGACAAAGCCATTGGCCATGATCTGGCCACCGCGGCGGTTGTGTTTGGGGAGGAGCGTTCGCTGATGCTCACCAAAGCCTCCCCCCACGTGGCGTGGACGACGTTTCAGAATCTGTGCGGGGAACCCCGAGGCACACGGGATTATCACCGTTTGTGTGATGCGTTTAATCATCTTTTCATCGACGCCGTGCCCTGTTTGGGGGATCAGGATTTGGATCAGGTCAAACGCCTGATTTTGCTGATTGATTGCCTGTATGATCGGGGCACCACCCTGACAATACGGGCGGCGGCGGCCCCGCGTTTGCTGTATCAGGGATCTCTGCTATCCAAAGACTTTGCCCGCACCGCATCCCGCCTGATTGAAATGGCCCATCCGAAGGGGTGAGGGGGGCGACAGGCAGAAGACGGAAAGGGTCTTGCCTGTCATCTGTTTTTCATCCTCCCTCACCCGACTGCCCCATTTTTCAAAATAAACAGATTAACCGGCTCAAAAATACAACCTAAAGGAGAATAGTTATGAACAATACAACCAAAACAGCCCCGCAAAGTTTTACCTTTTCCGGGTACGCCAGTTTATACAATGTGACGGATCAACAAAAGGATGTGGTGCTTCCAGGGGCCTTTACGGCCAGTTTGCACGATTGGCAGACCCAAAAGCGTTTGCCCAGCCTGTTATGGCAGCATGACACCACCCAGCCCATTGGGCGCATCAATCGGATTGTAGATAATGACAAGGGATTGTTGATTGAGGGCGTGTTATTTTTTGCCCTAAAGCAGGGGTTTGAGGCCAGCACCCTCGTCAAAGAACGGGCCCTGGACGGCCTGTCCATTGGGTTTCAGGTGGTCAAATCCACCAAGGACCCCCGCAGCGGCAATCGGTTGATTCACGAAGCGGTTTTGTGGGAAGTCTCGCTGGTGACCTTTCCCGCCAACCTGAAAACACGGATTCAGGTGGTTTAGGCGGTGAGATTGGCGCTGCCCCTCCCCCACAACGGCGGGAGGGGGCAGATCGGCCCTACATTTTTTTCTCAGCGTCGTTGATTTTTTCTTTGGTGGCTTTGGATCCACCGCTGATGCCTTCTCCGGCGGAGGAGACGTCTTTGCCAACGCCCTCAACCGTGTTGCAGGCGGATACGGCCAAGGTAGAGGCCAAAATAAGCAGCAATGCCCATAGTTTCATGGTTTTTGTCCTTTCATGATTTTTTTGTGTTTAACAAAAGGATCTATGAAAACCATAGCCTTTTATGGTATGTCACTATAATCTATGGCCCCAAAGGCGCAAGGATAATGTTGTGTCAATTCCCTCTTGACAACAGAACCAAACGGCCCTAACAAAGAGGGCTCTTTGTTGACTTAAAAATGAATTTTGGTTTTTCATGCCCACAATCAATCAGCTTATCCGCAATCCCCGCCGTAAAATTGCCAAGCGGGACAAGGTTCCCGCGTTAAAAGAATGCCCCCAACGTCGCGGCGTTTGCACCCGTGTTTACACCACAACCCCCAAAAAACCAAACTCCGCGTTGCGTAAGGTTGCCCGTGTGCGCCTAACCAGCGGGTACGAGGTCATCAGTTATATCCCAGGGGAAGGCCACAACCTGCAGGAACACTCCGTGGTGTTGATTCGTGGGGGCCGTGTGAAAGACTTGCCTGGGGTGCGTTACCATATGATTCGGGGAACCTTGGATACCCAAGGGGTTAAAAACAGAAAACAACGCCGTTCCTTGTACGGTGCCAAACGTCCCAAATAGTCTCTTTATCCTTGATCACGAAAATAGGTTTTTTTCTTTATGTCCCGTCGTCGCGCTGCCGTTAAACGTGAAGTTCACCCCGACCCCCGTTATCACAACGTCATTGTTACAAAATTTATCAACAGCATGACGCTGGATGGGAAAAAATCCAAAGCCGAAAGTGCCTTTTACGGGGCGTTAGAGGTCATTGAGCGCAAAATCAAGCGCCCGGGCATTGATGTGTTTTTGGATGCCATTCAGAACATTCGCCCCAATGTCGAGGTCCGCTCTCGCCGTGTGGGGGGATCCACGTATCAGGTGCCCATGCAGGTGCCCGATCGCCGCAGCCAAGCCCTGTCCATCCGCTGGATCATCACCGCCGCCCGTTCCCGTAACGAGCGCACCATGCGCGACCGCCTCGCCTCTGAAATGATCGACGCCGCCAACGACACCGGCACCGCCCGCAAAAAACGCGAAGACACCCACCGCATGGCCGAAGCCAACAAATCCTTCGCCCACTTCCGCTGGTAAACCCTGTTTTTTGTTTTGGGTGAATGTTTGGGGTCCTTCTCTTCCAGAGGGGCCCCTTTTTCGTTCCCCCTCCCGCTTGCGGGGGGATGGGGTGGGCACCGGCCCTCCCCCTTTTTGAGGGGGGGAGGGGGGTGCTTGCCTAAGCTGCTGCTATAGCCGCCGCAGCACTGGTATGCCTGCTAACGTGAGCAGGACTACTCCTATACACCCAGAGCGAAAGGAGATAAAAGGGTCCACTGTAACAAGGGACGAGGACAAAAGAAGAGCCCAGAAACCGGCTGCTCCCAAAAGCGAGACGGCTGAGCCCCTTGCAAAATTCCCGATGCGTGAGGTGGGATAGGGGTATTTTTCTTGTTGTTTAGGCCGACAGGGGATGGTTTTGTGGATTTTTCAGGGGTGAGGGGTCCATGAGGGTTTATGGGCGTCTATTTTTCTGGAT
>JBJTVN010000037.1:0-2801 GCA_046081225.1 Alphaproteobacteria bacterium | reverse complement strand
ATCCAGAAAAATAGACGCCCATAAACCCTCATGGACCCCTCACCCCTGAAAAATCCACAAAACCATCCCCTGTCGGCCTAAACAACAAGAAAAATACCCCTATCCCACCTCACGCATCGGGAATTTTGCAAGGGGCTCATCCAAACCTATAAAGCTAGAGTTCAGTCGATAGGGGTATATGTTAAATCTGCCAAACATGCCTTTGACTCCTTCGCGGCCAACCTCACCGCTCAAATCCTTAAAATGAATCATTCTAATTCGGTATAGCTATAACATTAGCCTAGAGGGGATCAAAAGAGCGGCCCTCGTGGTCGCTGGTGGTGAAAACCACCCCGCTTATAGCCTCTGTATAGAGCTTGCGGCCAAACAGGGCATCGGGCTACTAGAAGCACTCGCCGCTATCCTCCTCGATGACAACGGTTGTAGCCCTCCTTCGTGAGGGTTTAGACGCACCACCGCTCCCCCCCCCCAAGGGGGAGGGCTGGTGCCCACCCCTATCGCCCCTTGCCCCTTGAAAAGGCAGGGGGCGATTTCTTTATAGGGCATTTCTAATAATTGGGTCATCCCCCCCCCCGCAAACGGGAGAGGGTGAACACATCTCCTGTTCCCTGATCCCTGATCCCCCCCCAAAAAATACAGATGCTTTTTTAACTTTCTCAGGGTATGAAAAGACCTTGAGCGCCATAAAAACGAGGAGCCCCAGCAATGTCCACCCCATCCGCGATGTTTGAATCCCTGACACAGGCCCCCGCAGGGCGGTTTGATGGGATTGTGCGTCCCTATACGTTGAATGATGTGAAACACTTGCGCGGATCGGTGGTGATTGAACATACCTTGGCCCGTTTGGGGGCGCAGCGGTTGTGGGATTTGCTACACACCCGCCCTTACGTTCATGCCTTGGGTGCCCTGTCGGGGAATCAGGCCATGCAGATGGTGCGGGCGGGATTGTCCGCCATTTACCTGTCCGGCTGGCAAGTCGCCGCCGATGCCAACACGGCCGGCGCCATGTATCCCGACCAGAGTTTATATCCCGCCAACGCGGGGCCAGAGCTGTGCCGTCGCATCAACCGCACCTTCCAGCGGGCCGATCAAATCGACACGGCCGAGGGCAAAAGCGGCACCCCTTGGTTTGCCCCCATTGTGGCGGACGCCGAGGCCGGTTTTGGTGGCCCCCTGAACAGTTTTGAGCTGATGAAAGCCTATATCGAAGCCGGCGCCGCAGGGGTGCATTTCGAGGATCAGTTGGCCTCAGAAAAAAAATGCGGGCACCTGGGCGGCAAGGTCTTGATTCCCACATCATGGCATATCCGCACGTTGGTGGCGGCCCGCTTGGCGGCGGACATTATGGGCGTTCCCACCCTGATTGTGGCGCGGACCGATGCCGAAAGCGCAAAACTCATCACCGCCGACATTGACGCCAGCGACCGGCCCTTTCTTACAGGAGAGCGCACATCCGAAGGCTTTTACCGCTTGAAAGACGGCACGGGTCTGGATCATTGCATTGCGCGGGGCTTATCCTTTGCCCCCTACGCCGATTTGCTATGGTTTGAAACGTCAAAACCGGATTTAAAACAGGCCAAAACCTTTGCCGATGCCATCCATGCCAAGTTTCCAGGGAAACTGTTGGCCTATAACTGCTCCCCGTCTTTTCATTGGAAAGCGAATCTGAATGATGCCGCCATCGCCACCTATCAGCAAGATTTGGGGGCCATGGGGTACAAGTTCCAGTTTGTGACGCTGGCCGGTTTCCACGCCCTGAATTACAGCATGTTTGATCTGGCCAGCCAATACCGTGATGCCGGTATGGCGGCGTATTCCAAACTGCAACAGGATGAATTTGCCGCCGAATCCCGCGGCTACACCGCCACCAAGCACCAGCGGGAGGTGGGCACGGGCTACTTCGACCTCGTGGCCCAAACCATCGCCAGCGGTGCCTCCTCCACCACCGCCTATCAGGAATCGACAGAGAAAGACCAGTTTCATTGAGGGGAGGGCGTGGGACTCACCCCCCTCCATCCGCCGTCTACCCCTGATACCGCCGCATCTCCGCCAATCGGCGGCGACGCAGTCCGGACAGGGGTTGACCTTTGGCATACACCCAGCGCAAAAATTCCTTGGCGGCGCCGGTGTGGTCCCCCGCCAGAACCTTTTGCCGCAGGGTGGCATGTCGCAATCGACCGGCCCCCACGTTAAAGGCAAAGGATATCAGGGCATCCCACTGGCCTTGCGCCAAAGTCTCTGGCAACAGGGGGCGCACCTGTGCTTCGATGATGGCCAAATCCTGCCGCAGCAGGGCTTCCCCTTGGGCCTCAGAAATCCCCTGCACAAAGCGGGGGACCTCCTCTTCTTTGACACGATGGCCATAACCGATGGTCAAATACCCTGCCGGACACCGGTACAGGGCGGCGGAAAACCCCTCAAAAGCCTTAACCAAGGCCACGCCTTCGGGGCTGATGGTCCGCGTCATGGCCGTTGCCCCGTTTTGCTTTTGGCGCGGCTGATGGCATAGGCGGCGCTGCTCAGCCCCCCCGTCAACACTGCCGCCACTTGGGCGTAGGGGTGCAACGTCGCCGCCAAACTGCCACTCACGGTGGCCACCGTGACCCAAAATTCACTGGTTTTAATGCCTGGTTTGAAAACAGAACTCATAATCTTTATCCTTACTTGTTGTTGATTTTAAAAATTTTTGCTCGATGCTTCGAAACAAAAATACCTTGGCGGTGATCCCGCCCTTATTTCATTGGCCCCCCCCTAACGTCCCTTTAACGTTGATTTTGTTAGAATGGGGGTGTGTCCGCTTG
>JBJTVN010000036.1:0-13467 GCA_046081225.1 Alphaproteobacteria bacterium | reverse complement strand
GGCATTCCCGAATCCCACGCGGCGTTCTTTTTCATCAGCGATCTACCGCGTTTGAATGATGTGGATTTGCTTTACGAGGCCCACCCCAAGGCCCACTATATTGGCATCACTGGCACCAACGGAAAATCCACAACCACGGCCCTGATGGCCCATGTTCTGGCCCAAGCCCACATCCCCCACCAGATGGGGGGCAACATCGGGGTCCCCGTGTTGTCCCTAAATCCCCCCAAGTCAGGGGAGAGGGTTGTTCTGGAACTTTCGTCGTATCAACTGGATCTGGTGGAAACCCTGCGGGTATCCACGGCGGCTTTGCTGAATGTCACCCCCGATCATTTGGACCGTCACGGCACCATGGCGCGGTATGTGGCGGCCAAGCAAAAGATTTTTGCCCGTCAACAGTCCGATGATCATGCCGTGATTGCGCTGGATGATGCCTTTTGCCAGAGCGTGTATCAGGATTTGTTGACCGAGGGGGGGCGGCGCCTGTTGCCCCTATCCACAGAAAAATCCCTGGATTTTGGGGTTTTTGTGAAGGACGGTGTCCTTTACGATGCCCTAACATCGGGCATTCAGGCTGTTTTATCTATGACAGAATGCCCCCGTTTGCCCGGGCAGCACAATGCCCAAAACGCCGCCGCCGTTTATGCCATGGCGCGGGCAGAGGGTTTGGAGATTCCCCAGATTGTCTCGGGCTTAAAAACCTTCCCTGGATTGGCCCACCGTCAGGAATGGATTGCACAGGAACAGGGCATCCTTTACATCAACGACAGCAAAGCCACCAACAAAGACGCTGCCGCGCGGGCCCTGTCCAGCTATGAAAATATCTTCTGGATTGTGGGGGGTAAGCCGAAGGAGGACGATTTATCCTCCCTGTCCCCCTATTACCCCAAAATCAAAGGGGCGTATTGCATTGGAGAGGCCGGCCCATCCTTTTACAAACAGCTAACGGCGGCGGGGGTGCCCGCGTGGCATTCCCAAACGTTGACACAGGCCGTGGCTGATGCACGGCAGGGGGCCCAAAGGGCCAGCGGCGGTGTGGTGTTGTTGTCCCCCGCCTGTGCGTCCTTTGATCAGTTTGATCATTACGAACATAGGGGGGATGTGTTCCGGCAGGCGGTCCTTTCTCTGGTGGGTCAGGCATGTTAGAGCGCACAGACACAAGCCTTGTGGGGCGTTGGTGGTGGACCGTGGATAAGCGGTTGCTGGGGGCGACGTTTCTGCTCATGACGATGGGCGTTTTGTTTATTGTGGCCGCCAGTCCAGCGGTGGCGGATCGGATCGAAGCCTCGTCCAGTCAAATGTTTGTTCTGCATCATTTGATGATGTTGCCTGTGGGGATCACTCTGATGCTGGGGCTGTCCTTGCTGGAAAAAAAGGGATTGGCACGGGTGGCGGTTTTGGGGTTGCTTGGGGTTTTGGGGGCTCTTGTGCTCACCCTGATCATGGGGGAGGAGATCAAGGGGGCCCGTCGGTGGGTGTCTTTGGGATTTTTTTCCCTGCAGGCCTCTGAGTTTGCCAAGCCCTTTCTGGCCGTCAGTGTGGCGTGGTTTTTGGCCCGTGGGCGGGACAATCCCCGCGTGCGGGGAAAAACCTTGGCCATGGTTTTGTTTGCCCTCACCCTGTTTCTAATTATCCTGCAACCCGATTTGGGGATGAGTGTGGTTATCACTCTTGGCTTTTTCACCCAGGTGTTTTTGGCGGGATTGCGGTGGCGGTGGATTGTTTTGCTGGTGGCGTTGGCCGTTTGCGGTTTGGTGGGGGCGTATCTGTTTCTGCCCCACGTATCCAGCCGTGTGGATCGTTTTTTAGATGCCGATGCGGGGGATACCTATCAGATCACCCAGTCGCTGCGGGCCTATCGCAACGGTGGATTTTTCGGGGTGGGTCCGGGTGAGGGCACCATCAAAATGGTTCTGCCCGATGCCCATGCCGATTTTGTGTTTGCGGTGGTGGGGGAAGAGTTTGGGGCCATTGTTTGCTTGTTTGTTTTGGGATTGATCGGTTATATTGTTTTGCGTGTGTGGCGATGCTGTTATTATGACAACGATCTTTTTTTTATTTGGGCAGGGGCGGGGTTAAGTGTGCAAATGGCACTGCAGGCGTTTGTGAATATGGCTTCCTCTTTGGCCCTGATTCCCACCAAAGGGATGACGTTGCCCTTTGTCAGTTATGGGGGGTCATCCCTGCTGGCTTCATCGGTGGTGATGGGCTTTTTGTTGGCCATAACCCGAAAGCGGGCCGCCTTGGGGGCGCAGCCCCATGTCTGAGATACGCGAGCCCCTGTTGCCCCAAAAGCCCAGAGCTCTCGTCGTCACAGGGGGTACAGGGGGGCATGTGTTTCCCGCGCTGGCCGTGGCCCAGCATTTAACAGGCCGTTATGATGTGCATGTTCTGGTGGATGAACGGGGCAAGGGGTATCTGAAAATGGATGATCCCTTTACGGTGCATGTTATGGATACGCGGCCTTATGGTGGTGGATCGTTGCGGCAAACCCTGAAAGGGGTATTCACCCTAATGTCGGATGTGGTGCGGGCCATGACCCTGATTCGCCGCATTCAGCCCCGTTTTGTCATCAGCTTTGGCAGTTATGTCAGCGTGGCCCCCTTGATTGCGGCGCGTTTTTTGGGGATTGAAACCATGGCCCACGAACAAAATGCGGTGATGGGGCGGGCCAATCGTTTGGCGTGTCTGGTGGCGCGGCGTGTGGCCCTGACGTTTCCTGAAACCTTTGGCATTTCCCGCCGCCTGCAAAAGAAAACCGTGGTAACAGGGATGCCGCTGCGTCAGGCGTTTTTGGATCCTTTAACCCCAAAGGACGAGGTGCGTCCCCACGGTGCGGTGAATGTGCTGGTGATGGGGGGCAGTTTGGGGGCCAGACAGCTGGGCCGCTTGGTGCCAGAGGCGGTGGCCCTGATGGATACCCCCCACCGTCGCCGCCTGCGCATGGTGCAGCAGTGTTTGGACGAGGATATGATTCGGGTCAAGGACCACTATAACACCCTGGGCGTGCATTCCGAAGTGTCCCGCTTTTTCAAAGATGTGCCCGTGCAAATGACCAAAGCCGACATCATCATTTCCCGATCAGGGGCGGGGAGTCTGGCGGAAATATCGTATATCGGACGGGCGTCCCTTTTGGTTCCCTATCCCTATGCCACCCATGACCATCAAAAGAAAAATGCGGCTTATTTTGGGGATCATGACGCCGCTGTGGTGTTGTATGAGGAAACCTTAACCCCCGACACCTTAAAAGAGCATCTGGTCCGCCTGATGGATCAGCCCGATATCCGATCGGCCATGGCGGCGCAGGCCAAGGCCCTGAATCTGGCGGATGTTGCCTTTTCGGTGGTGGCAGACCGGTAATTTTGACGAAAGAGTCTGTATGCGTATTTTGCAAGTCCTACCCGCGCTGGTGTCAGGGGGTGTTGAGCGGGGCACGGTGGAAATCGCCTCCGCTTTGCAGGCCCATGACCATCAGGCATGGGTGGCCAGTGCCGGCGGCCCCTTGGTGGCCGATATCGAAAGCGTGGGGGCCGTGCATCATCGTTTGCCCCTGAGCAGCAAAAACCCATGGATTATGGGACGAAATGCCATAGCGCTATCCAACCTGATAAAAACCCAAGGCATCGATTTGGTCCATGCCCGCAGTCGGGCGCCGGCGTGGTCCGCCTTGGCGGCGGCGCGTGTTTGCGGCGTGCCTTTTGTCACCACCTATCACGGTATTTATGGGCAGGGCATTGGCATCAAGCGCTTTTATAACAGCGTCATGGCGCGGGGGGATATGGTGATTGCCCCGTCCCAGTTTGCGCGGGATTATCTGATGCAGCATCATCCCCAGACGGATCCCCAGCGCGTGGTGGTGATTCCCCGCGGGGTGGATACGGATTATTTTCATCCCGCTCTGTGGGCGGGGCGGGCCTCTGAGATTCCCGCCCTTGCGGCCCTGCTGCAGCGGGCGGTGCGTCCGTTTTGGGTGTTGCCCGCCCGTTTGTCCCGCTGGAAGGGGCATGATGTGGCCCTGTCAGCCTTTGCCCGTTCAGGGGTGGCAGGATCGTTGATGTTTTGCGGCGCGGATACCCCCGATGCGCCGTATCGTCAAGAGCTCAGCCAGCGCATAAGGGCATTGGGGCTGGGGGAGAGGGTCTTTTTCGGCAACCTGCCCGCCGATACCATGCCAGCCCTGTATGCTCTCGCGGATTATGTCCTCTCCCCCGCCATGAAACCCGAAAGCTTTGGGCGCGTCATCATCGAGGCCGCCGCCATGGCCAAAATCGTCATCGCCACCCATCATGGGGGGGCGGCGGAATCCATCATATCAGGGCAAACGGGGTTTTTGATTCCCGTGGATCAGGCGGAAATGGCACTGGCGCAGACCATGAAAACGGTTTGGGCCCTCAGCGATGCCGCCCGCCACGCCCTTTGCCAAGCCGCCCGTCAACGCATGATCGACATCTATAGCCTCTCCGCCATGCAAGGGGCCACGTTGGACGTGTACCGTCAGTTTGAAAAGCGCTGAATCGTCTGGGCAATGTCCGTAAACAAGGGCCCCAAGGCATCCCCGTGGGGGTCCAGCGGCAAACGGCCCAGCAGCGGAATGTCCAGCCCATCGCCCCCCCCAGCAGGGAAAACATCATGGGGGGTATCGCACGTGGGACACAGAAAAAACGCCATATTAACAATCATCCCCAACACAGGAACCTGCATTTTCTGAAACATGGCGGCGGCCCGCCGCGCATCCGCCATGGCCAGATCGTGGGGGGTGGTGACCAAAATGGCACCGCTTAGGCTCACTTTTTGCGCCAGCGTCAGCTGGACATCCCCCGTCCCTGGGGGCAAATCCAAAACCAGAGTATCCAGCGCGGGCCAAGCGGTGTCACGAAACAATTGCTCCACCGCGCCCATGACCATGGGACCGCGCCAGATCACAGCTTTGTTCGGATCCACCATATAGCCAATGGACTGCACGGTCAGCCCGTCGATGGTGTGGGGAATCATAGCCTTTTCAGGGGTCAATGGGGGGGGCGGCAACGCCCCCAGCAGCGTGGGCAATGATGGCCCAAAAATATCCAAATCCAACAAACCCACCCGCTGCCCCTGACCCTGTAGGGCGCGGGCGATGCCCAGCGCCACCGTTGATTTTCCAACGCCCCCTTTACCGCTGCCCACGGCCAGAATACGGGCAATTTGGGGCAATACAATGGGCCCTGCCGTGCCATGGGAGATGGTTTTTTGGGGCGCTCCCCCCTTTGGGGCGGTGTGTGTGGTGGTTACAACGCGCGGGGTGATGGCGGGATAGGCCTCTTTCAAGGCCCCCTCTGCCCTGATTTTTAAATCCGGCAACTGGGGCGCGTGGTGATGGGGCACATCCAGAACAAAGCCCATCTGATCCCCCTGAACCACAACCCCCTTAACCCAGCCCATGGTCACAATATCGCCGCCCCCCCCATCGGGGGAGATGCGGGATAACACAGCCAAAACATCATCAGGGCGCATCACAGTCATGGCCGCAGCATAAGAGGGTGATGGGGGGATGGCAAGGGGGATGGTGGCCCATGAAAGAAAAAAATCCCACAAAATTTTAAAAAAAAGACAACGAACCTTAAATGCCTTAATCGATTCATTCAAACAACAATGAGATCCGCGGGATATGGTTAAGTAGGAAAAAAATAGGGAGCCTTCAATGATCAATCCCCGCCCCAAGCGCTAAAGCCGCTTGGGGCGGTTTTTTGGTGCAACCGTTGCATTCCCCCCCAAACTGCCCTAGCATAATCCCTGCCCCCCAACCCTTAAGGGAGGCAGGTTTTTTTGTGGTGTGGTATGGCGCAAACAGTTTTTCCCAGTACATCGTATCCCAGCGCCCCTTTGGATCCGCCTGTGCGAGACAATCTGGCCCCATCGCCTGATAGGCCGTTCGAGCTGGGTCTGGTCATGGCGGGGGCCGTATCGGCGGGGGCCTATACGGCGGGGGTGTGTGATTTTTTAATCGAGGCACTGGATGCGTGGCATCACGCCCAAACCCATCACCCTGAAACCACGCCCCCGCATCAGGTTACGCTGCGCGTCATCACGGGGGCCTCTGCTGGGGGGATCAATGCGGCGTTGTGGGCGGCGGCGTTGCCCTACGCCTTTCCCCCCGTGCGCTGGGGCGATCAGGACAAAGCCCCCGCCACCGGCAATCCGTTTTTTTATGCGTGGGTCAATGCGCTGGATCTGGCGTCGTTTTTGTCCCTGACAGATTTGGCGGCGGGGCCGCTGGCGTCCTTGCTGAACACGTCTCCGTTGGATGAGATTGCCTATGCCGCCCTGCGCCTGCCCGAGGCCTTTCCCCCGAAAGATCGCCCCTTTGTGGATCCATCGCTGGCGATTTATCTGACGTTGACCAATTTACGCGGCATTCCCTATTGGTCTGGCATGACGGGCAATCGTGATGGCGGTTACGGGATGCAGATGCACCGCGATTACCAGCGCTTTGTCATACAGGCCCAAAAGGGGTCGGAGATTCGGCAGGATGATCATGCGCTGCCCTTTCCTGTGTCCCAGCATGCCGCGGCGTGGTCTGTTCTGGCGGATGCGGCGCTGGGGTGCAGTGCGTTTCCTGGGGCCTTTCGCGCCCGCCGTTTGGTGCGGCCCCATGCGGATTACGCCCATCGCACGGCGGTGCAGTATGATTTGAATCGCGCCCTGTATGCCGTTGTGCCCCCATTTTTTGACACCAAGGAATCCGCCTATAGCTTTTGGGCCGTGGATGGCGGGGCTATGGATAACGAACCGTTGGAACTGGCGCGGCAGCACCTGTCGGGCATGTTCGGCACCAACCCACGGGGGGGGCTACAGGCCCTGCGGGCCACGGTTCTGGTGGACCCTTTCCCTGAAATGGATATGTCAGAGCCCGCCCCAGAAAGCCTGTCTTTGGGCCAGACCTTCACCGGCCTGATGCGGGCGTGGAAATATCAGGCCCGCTTTCATCCCGAAGACATCGGATTGGCCCGCGCCGAAACGGTGTACAGCCGCTTTCTGATTTCCCCCAGCCGCCACGAAACCGAAACCAGCCACGGGATGCATCTGGCATCGTCCATGCTGTCGGGGTTTGGGGGATTCTTGGATCGGTCTTTGCGGGTGCATGATTATATATTGGGCCGTCGAAATGCCCAGCGGTTTTTAACCCACCATCTGACCCTGCCCGAGGCCCACCCTCTGTTTGCCAAATGGTCCCCCGCCCAAAAGGATCAATACCGCACAGTGCAACCCCGCGCCGATTTTCCCCATCAACTGCCCATCATCCCCGTTGTGCCTGCGGCAGCGGCGGAAAACATTTTGCAGCCATGGCCAAAAATCACACCATCAACTCAAGACTTGGTGGCGGGCGTGATGAAACGGTTAAATGCGGTGTACTTTAAGGTCCTAGAGGATCAAAAAGTCCCCAAAATGCAGCAACTGTATCTGGGCCCCCTGCGCCGCGCCGCTATGGCGTCCATGGAAACCAAGCTGCTGACCCTGATTCAGCAGGCCAGAAACACATCGGGATTTTAGGGGTATGATTTATTACCCATCACATTTTTATCGTCATACCGGACAAGGGAGCGTAGCGACCGCAGATCCGGTATCCAGCGCCACTGTCAAAAGGCGCAGCCTTTTGCCTTTGTATTTTGAACATAAGGAACAAAACGCTTCGCGTTTTGGCATTTGTGCTGGATTCCAGATCGGCGCTCGCTATTGCTCGCTGGTCTGGAATGACGCAAAATCAAAAGAATATGAAAACATGAAAGATGGTCGGGAAATATGATCATCGTCACAGATCAGGCCATCCTTTTGAACAAACGCCGCTATGGCGAGCGGGGGCTGGTGATGAGCGTTCTGACCCAGCACCACGGCAAGCGATCGGGCTTTGGGTATTCATGGTCCAAACATGCGGCCTTTCAAAAGGGCATGACCGTCACCATGACATGGAAAGCCCGCAGTGATGAGCATCTGGGCACCATGACGCTGGAGGGGGGCGAATCCCTCTACCCCGCCCTGATGGGGCACCCGCAAAAGGCCATCGTGATGGATGTGCTGTGCGCCTATACCCATGGATTGCTGCCGGATCATGATCCCCATCCCGATGTGTTTGAGGCCCTGCAACAGGCCAAGGCCCATTTATCCCACACAGGATCAGAACTGCGGGTTTTGGCAGATTTTGAGCGTTTTTTGCTCACCGTCCTCGGCTTTGGGTGTGATGTGTCCCAATGCGCTGCCACGGGGGGGACGGACGATCTGGCGTATGTCTCCCCCAAAACGGGCCGCGCGGTTAGCCGTGTGGCCGGTGCGCCCTATCACCATCGCCTGATGGCCTTGCCTGCCTTTTGGATTCAGGAGGATGCTGAGGTATCCCCAGAGGACCTCTGCCAAGCCCTGCGCATCACGGGGCATTTTTTGCAAACCTGTTTGTTTGGGCCGCGGTCTTTGACGCTGCCCGATCTCAGGGCCCATCTGATGCCGGTGTTTCAGGGGGACCGTGCCTTTGCCTGATATCATCATCAATACGGTGTGTCCCCATCCCTTTGTGGCGGTGGAGGGGCGGGATCCCCTGATGTTGCAGCAGCGGGGCCTGGCGGAAACCTTGGTCTCCACGGTTCAAGGGGTGATGATCCCGCGGGAAGAGGGTCGTTTTCGCATTGTGCGCGGCCCTGGGTCCTTTACGGGGATTCGTGTTGGGTTGGCGCTGGGGCTGGCTTTGCGGCTTTCAGGCTATACCGTGCAGGGGGTGAATGCCTTTGATGCCCTGCGGGCCAGTTGGTTACGCATCCACGGCACCCCCATTCCCATCGATCAACCCATGATGCTGCCGTTTTACAAAGACCAAGTGTTCCTATCATTTGGTGGGCAGGAGGAAGAGATCACCATCACCGCCACCCCCCCTGCGGGGGCCTTTGGCGGCCCGATCCTGCCCATGGATTATCAGGATATACCCGAGGCCCCGTTGACCCCCCTCTATGGGCGGGCCAGCTATGTTGGGGTGTAATATGCGGGTTTTGCTGGTGCATGGGTGGGGGTATGGGCCCCAGATGTGGGGGGCCCTTATGCCCCTGTTGCCCCCTCATTGGCGGTGTGATGCCATGGAGGATTGGGATTTTTCCGCCGTTCGTGTCCAAGATTATGATCTGTGTGTGGGGCATTCCTACGGGTTTTTTGCGGGGTATCAGGCCATGCCCCATGCCCGCTGGGTGGCCATCAACAGCGCCCCGTGTTTTGTGCGCGGTCCCGAAAACCCACAGGGCATTCCCCTGCGGGTGCTGCGCCAGATGACCCAGCGTTTTCAGACCCACCCCGCAGAGGTCCTGAAGGCCTTTCACCAAACCGCCGGCGCCCCCTATCCCTGCACCACGTCAAAGGCAGACCTCCTCCCCGCCCTGCAGGCCATGCAGGTCCCCCGACCGTGCCCCGCCCACCCCATCCTGTGCGCCCTGACTGCCACGGGGGACCCCATTGTATCTTACCCCTGGGCCCCCCATGCCCACACCGTCCATACCCACCCCAGTGCCAGTCATCTCCTCCCCCTCACCCACGCGCCTTGGTGTGGGGCGGCGGTGGGGAGAGTTGAGCACCCCTCATTGTTTCCGATCCCTTGATTGCACGTCATTCCGGACCAGCGAGCGAAAGCGAGCGCCGATCCGGAATCCAGCACAAATGCCAAAACGCGAAGCGTTTTGTTCCTTATGTTCAAAACACAAAGGCAAAAGGCTACGCCTTTTGACAGTGGCGCTGGATACAGGATCTGCGCTCGCTTTCGCTCCCTTGTCCGGTATGACGATTCACAGAAATGAACAGCCCTGTTTTTGCCCGTCCCATAAGATCCATTGTTAAGCGTCGATTCTTGTCAAAAACCACCCCCTCTAAAAAGGTTTAGGGGGTGGTACGACAAAGAAAAATTACGCACTAAAGTAAAGCTTGTACTCCACAGGGTGGGGGCTGGTTTCGTAGAGTTTGACCTCGTCCATTTTCATGGCGATGTAGGATTCGATCATCCCTTGGGAAAACACATCCCCCCGTGTCAGGAAGGCGTGATCCTTTTCCAGCGCATCCAAGGCCTGACGCAGAGAGCTGCACACGGTGGGCAGGGATTTCATTTCCTCGTCCGAGGCATCATACAGGTTGCGGTCCATGGCGGCGCCAGGATCGATTTTGTTTTGAATCCCATCCAGTCCCGCCATCACCATGGCCGCAAAGGCCAAATAGGGGTTGGCGGTGGGGTCAGGGAAACGCACCTCAACCCGCTTGGCTTTGGGGGATTCATAGTAGGGAATCCGGCACGATACCGAACGGTTACGGGACGAATAAGCCAAAACCACGGGCGCTTCGAATCCAGGGATCAGGCGTTTGTAACTGTTGGTGGTGGGGTTGGTAAAGGCATTGATGGCGCGGCCATGTTTGATAATACCGCCGATGTACCACAGGGCCTCTTGGGACAATCCCGCATATTCAGAGCCGGCAAACATAGGCTGGCCATTTTTCCACAGGGACTGGTGAACATGCATACCCGATCCGTTGTCGCCCGCCATGGGCTTGGCCATAAAGGTGGCGGTTTTGTTATAGGACTGGGCCACATTGCGCACCACATATTTATACAGCTGCATCCGATCCGCCGTTTCCACCAGCGTCCCATACAAAATCCCCAATTCACACTGGGCGGGGGCCACTTCGTGGTGGTGCTTTTCCACGGGGATGCCCATTTCCTTCATACGGGACAGCATTTCGGCCCGAATGTCCACCAGGGCATCCACGGGGGCGCATGGGAAATAGCCCCCCTTGGCGCTGGGGCGGTGCCCCAAATTGCCGCCTTCGTAGTCGCGGCCAGAGTTGTTGGGCAGCTCTTCGGAATCAATGCGATAAAACACATGATCCTGATTGTGGGCAAAGCGCACGTCGTCAAAAATGAAAAACTCAGCCTCTGGCCCAAAATAGGCCGTTTCGGCCAGTTGAGAGGTTTTCACATAGGCCTCGGCCGCCTTGGCAATGGAGCGCGGGTCGCGGTCATAGGGTTTGCCCGTGATGGGATCCACAACATCACAAATCACCACCAAACTGGGCTGGGCCGTGAAGGGGTCCACCACAACGCTCTGGGCATCGGGCATCAGCTTCATGTCAGATTCGTTGATGGCTTTCCAGCCGGGGATCGAGGACCCATCGAACATGATCCCCTCATCAAACATTTTTTGGTCCACGGCAGACACATCCATGGCCATATGGTGCCAGACACCTTTCATGTCTGAAAAGCGCACATCAATATATTGAATGTCCTGTTCCTGAATCAGATCAAAAACCTTGTTCGCCATAAAAAATTCCTTTGCGATGATAAAAAGACGTCATGGCATCATACATGCCAAAAACTGGTTAAATCCTCAAGACCTGCCAGACAAACAGGGGAAGGTTTCCACCACTTTCTAAAAACAGTTGTTTTTTTGTCACACTCTTCTGCCGCTGCCTTCACGCTGACACTGTCACCAAGGCGGGGCGCACAACGCGATCATGCATGCGGTATCCCGCTTGAATCACGCGCACAATGTGGCCTTGGGGGATGGTGTCGCTGGACTCTTGCAGCATGGCTTGGTGCAGGTTGTGATCAAAGGCTTCCCCCACGGGATTGTATTTGCTGACCCCATGTTTTTCCAACGTGCAGAGCAACTGTTTGGCCGTCATGGTGATGCCAGTGACAAAGGTTTCCACGGCAGATCCAGCCTCGGATTCCGGAACATGGGCCAGGGCCTGATCGAAAATATCCGCAACCGTCAGCAGGTCTTTGACAAAGCCAGAGACGGCAAACTTGATGGCTTCGGATTTTTCCCGCTCCATCCGTTTGATGGTGTTTTCCCGATCGGCGAGGGCCCGCAGCACATCGCCCTCGGCCTTGTCCAGACGTTCGCGCAGCAAGTCAAGCTCGGCTTGCGGGTCTGAGGCTTGGGATTGGGTATCCTCCAAAGGGGTTTCGGCAGGGGTGTCTTGAGTGGTCATGAGGCTATCCTAAACTGTATGGGATCCAGAATCTTGGGGGTAAGATTAACGGTCAATTTCCCCAAAAACAATATCCAAAGAGCCAATGATGGCCACAACATCCGCCAGCATATGGCCCCGACTGAGGAAATCAAGCGCCTGAAGAAACGCAAATCCCGGGGCGCGAATTTTACAGCGGTAAGGTTTGTTGCTGCCATCGGCAATCAGGTAAACGCCAAATTCCCCTTTGGGGGCTTCGGTGGCGGTGTAGGTCTCTCCGGCGGGAACGTGATAGCCTTCGGTGTAGAGTTTAAAATGATGAATCAGGGCCTCCATGGAGGATTTCATCAAGGCGCGGGGGGGCGGGGTGATTTTGTGGTTTTCAAAATGCACGGGGCCTGCGGGCATCTTTTGGATACACCGATCAATGATGCGCAGGGATTGATACATTTCCTGAATCCGAATCAAATAGCGATCATAACAATCCCCGTGTTTGCCAATGGGCACATCAAAATCCATCTGATCATAGGCATCATAGGGCTGGGCTTTGCGCAGATCCCACGGCACACCGCTGGCCCGCAGCACAGGGCCCGTCATACCCCACGCTAAGGCCTCATCCCGCGAAAACACCCCAATATCCACGGTGCGCTGTTTAAAGATACGGTTTTCTGTCAGCAATCCTTCCATATCCTGAATGGTTTTGGGCAGGGCTTCGATGAAGGCCTGAATATCCTCCAGCAATCCATCAGGCAAATCTCGATGCACACCCCCTGGGCGAAAATAGGCCGCATGCAAACGGGCACCGCAGACCCGTTCATAAAAGCCCATGATTTTTTCGCGCTCCTCAAAGGCCCATAAAAAGGGCGTCATGGCCCCCACATCCAGGGCAAAGGTGGCAATGTTCAGCAAATGGTTCATGATGCGGGTCAATTCCGCATACAGCACCCGAATGTACTGGCCGCGCGGGGGGGGCGTGATGCCCAGCAAACGCTCCACCGCCAAGGCAAAGGTGTGCTCTTGCCCCATGGGGGAGACATAATCCAAACGGTCGAAATAGGGAACGGATTGCAAATAGGTTTTGTATTCAATCAGCTTTTCTGTGCCCCGATGCAACAGGCCGATGTGGGGATCGGCACGTTCAATAACCTCGCCATCCATTTCCAAAACCAAGCGCAACACCCCATGCGCCGCAGGATGCTGGGGGCCAAAGTTAAGGGTCGTGGTTTTCTTTTCCTGCATCATGACATCACCGCTGGATCACTGATAACCCATCTTATCCCCTATTTGCTGGATAATGTCGATAGGGTGTTTTAATATTGGGTGTTTTGGGTCCAGTGGAAACCTCTGCCTCGCTCTACCCTTTGGGGTGGCGTCTTCAGGGCTGTTCATTTCTGCCAAAACCGAACGATTCTGCGTCATTCCGGCCCAGCGAGCGATAGCGAGCGCCGAGGCGGAATCCAGCGCAAATGCCAAAACGCGAAGCGTTTTGTTCCTTAGGTTTTT
>JBJTVN010000035.1:0-2301 GCA_046081225.1 Alphaproteobacteria bacterium | reverse complement strand
ATCCAGAAAAATAGACGCCCATAAACCCTCATGGACCCCTCACCCCTGAAAAATCCACAAAACCATCCCCTGTCGGCCTAAACAACAAGAAAAATACCCCTATCCCACCTCACGCATCGGGAATTTTGCAAGGGGCTCGATATTGATATTGATGCTTATTACTTGACTTTCATGTGCAACCTCGTAATATTTAATAACAGCAGTCTCTCTATGGGTTGAAAAATTCACAAACATCCCCCCGCACCCCCACCCCTGCGTCCCTTAAAAACCGTTTGGCCTCTGGTATACCATTGGTGCGGTCGTGAAAGATGGAGGCGGCCAGAACGGCGGCGGCGTGACCATTGAGGATGCCATCGGCCAGATGCTGCAACGTGCCCACCCCGCCCGAGGCAATGACGGGAATCCCCACGGCATCGGCCACGGCGCGGGTGAGCGCGATATCATACCCCGACAACGTCCCATCGCGGTCCATGCTGGTCAGGAGGATTTCTCCGGCCCCCAGACGCTCCACCTGCTGCGCCCACGCCACAACATCCAGCCCCGTGGGGGTGCGGCCGCCGTGGATGTACACCTCGTGCCCCCCCTGCCCTGCCCGTTTTCGGGCATCGATGGCCACCACAATGCACTGATTGCCGAAACGACGGGCGGCCTGCGCAATCACATCGGGATGCTGCACGGCCGCCGTGTTGATAGAGACCTTGTCCGCGCCGGCGTTCAGCAGGGCCCGTACATCCTCCACCGTGCGCACACCGCCCCCCACGGTCAGGGGGATAAAACACGTTTCCGCCGTGCGGGCCACAATGTCCAGCAGGGTCCCCCGCCGCTCCACCGAGGCCGTGATGTCCAAAAAACATAGCTCGTCCGCGCCCTGATCGTTGTAATACCGCGCCAGTTCCACGGGGTCCCCCGCATCGCGCAGGCCCACAAAGTTCACGCCCTTCACCACGCGGCCGTCTTTAACGTCCAAACAGGGGATCACGCGGCTGGCCAGCATCAGATCTGGCCCGTGATTTTCAGACAGCGGGCCACGTTCACGTGCCCTTCGTAAATCGCCCGTCCACAAATCACGCCGTCAATGTTGGGATGCTGCATATCCACCAAGGCCTGCAGGTCGGCCTCGCTGGACAAACCGCCAGAGGCAATCACGGGCACCGTCGCCACATCGGCCAGCGCTGCCGTGGCCTGACGATTCACCCCCATCCCCATGCCATCGCGGCGAATGTCCGTGAAAATAATGGCGGCCAGCGGCAGAGCCCCAAAGGCAGCGGCCACATCCACCGTCAACACCGTGGATTGCGTTTTCCATCCATGGGTGGCCACGCGGCCATCGCGGCTGTCCAGCGCCACAACGATTTTCCCAGGCCAACGATTCACCACACGATCAAACACATCGGGATCATTCAAGGCCATGGTGCCCACCACCACGCGGGCGGCGCCGGCGTCAAACCATTCCTGCACATCCCGCAGGGTCCGAATGCCCCCGCCCACCTGCACCGATAATTTTGTGCGGCGCACAATTTCCCGCATCAGGCGGGCTTGATGGGGGATACCCTCCACCGCGCCCTCCAAATCCACCACGTGCAGCCACGTGGCCCCTTGGTCCTCAAAAAAAGCGGCTTGGTCGGGGGGATTGCGGTGATACACATCCGCTTCTGCCAAATCGCCTTGGCGCACACGGACGCAGTGGCCGTCTTTGATGTCAATGGCTGGATAAAAGATCATGGTTCCCATTGTATGAAATTTTGCAAAAGACGCAATCCCACCGGCCCACTTTTTTCGGGGTGGAACTGAACGCCCAGAATGTTCCCCTGCCCCACCGCCGCCACTAAGGGCATGCCATAATCCACCGTGGCCAAGGTCACCGCGGGATCTTTGGGGGTCAGATGATAACTATGCACAAAATACACCGACGCCCCCCCAAAATCCGCCCCCAGCACTGGATGATCCCCCACCACCGTCAAGGTATTCCATCCCATATGGGGGATTTTTAACCCCTGGGCTTTGGGAATGGCCCCCACCTCGCCGGCCATCCATCCCAGACCGTGGTGCAAGCCATGTTCATACCCCACACTGGCCAGCAGCTGCATCCCCACACAAATGCCCAAAAAGGGAATCCGTTTGTCTAAAACCGCCTGTGACAGGGCCCCCAACAGCCCAGGCCTGTCCATCAATCCCTGCAAACACGCCCCAAAGGCCCCCACGCCCGGCAAAACAATGCGGCGGGCGGCAAGAATCTCCGCTGGGTCCGACGTCACCACCACCCGATCCTGCGGAGGGGACACCGCCAGCACCGCCTTGTGC
>JBJTVN010000034.1:0-4261 GCA_046081225.1 Alphaproteobacteria bacterium | reverse complement strand
TCCTGAAGGGCGATTCCCCCTGCGAGGTTACCTACGCGGACCGCTCCGGCAAATACATGGGCCAAACGGGGGTGACGCTGCCGAAGTTGTGACATGCCTTAAGCGGCCCCTATCGTCTCAACTGCACCAAAATCGGGGGGGTTAGGGCGGCGTTAGGGGTGTCTTCTGTCATGACTTGATGGATGCGGTCGATGGCGGTTTGGTTTAATTTAACGCCCACACCCCATGCATCGCCGTTTTGCCATTCGCGCTGGCTGGAAATCACGCCCACCATGGCAAAGGTATCATACAGGGGATCATAGGCGAAAATGGGGCCGCCAGAGGTCCCCTCGAACGACAGGGCCCAGTGTTCAAATTGATTGCTTTTGCCTGGGGATTCGGCGTTACGGTAAACCAAGGTTGTGCTGCGGTACAGCTTGCCGTCTTCCCCTAAGGGGGGCTTAACGGGATACCCTGCAACGGTCAGGGCCATGGCAGAGCGCACATCGCTGGGGTGAAAATGGGCATCGGTCACCAGGGCCACGGGGACGCTGCCCCACTTGGTCCAAAAGGCCTCGCCGTAGGGGGCCGATTCCAAATGCACCAGGGCCACATCTTCGTTGTTATCCAGCGCCGGCCCCGAAGAGCGCATATATTCCACAGAGGCAATCCCCACAGGGGGATAGGGAATGCCAGACCCATTCCGCGCGGCAAAAAATTTGCCATCCTGATAATATCCCTGCGCCGTATCATAAAAACAATGGGCGGCGGTTAAAACCACCTTGGGGGCGATCATGGTGCCCGTGCATCCATTGTATTGGCCCACGCCAAAGCGAATTTGCAGTTGGCCCACATACATCCATGGATAAGCCAAAGTATCCGCCACGGGCTCCATCACAGGGGCCTTGGGGGTGGCATCCCCCTGCAACACGGGGCCCATGTCCCCATAGCGGGCCTGATCCTGAAACCCCGCATCGGCCCGTTGATAGGTGCTGAGCAAGGCATAGCGCAACGCATCATCCAAACGAATGGAAAGGGGTTTGGCATCAGTGGCCAGCGCAAAAGCCCCTTGCGTCACAACACAAAGCACCGTAAAAAAAAGAGTCTTGAAAAAAGGGCACATACCAAAACTGGGTTTTGTTTCCCCTTTACAGTAGATGATGTTTATTTAAAAAGCAAGGATTTTTCCATGCCCCTGATTCTTCTTCGTCATGGTCAGAGTGTTTGGAATCTGGAAAACCGTTTTACGGGCTGGGTGGATGTGGAGCTGAGCGATCAGGGCAAGGCCGAGGCCACCGCCGCCGCAGAAGCCTTGAAATCGGGGGGTTTGATGCCGGATGTTGTGTTTGTCTCTCCGCTGAAGCGAGCCAAGGAAACGGGCCAGCGCGTATTATCCGCCCTGGGGTGTTCCGTGACCCCCCAAGAATCGCCAGAAATGATTGAGCGGTTTTATGGGGCCCTCACAGGCCTGAATAAAGAAGAAACGGCCGTGGCCCACGGCGCGGATCAGGTGCACATCTGGCGCCGCAGTTATGATCAGGCCCCCCCCGCGTTGCAGGACAATCATGATTATCACCCTGATAACAATCCGTTGTTTCAAAACTTTCCCTTTCGGTTGCCCGCCACGGAAAGTTTGAAAGATGTTGTGGATCGGGTGGGTCCTTTTTATCGGAACATTCTCTCGCCGCTGCTGGATCAAAACAAAACGGTGTTGATTGTGGCCCATGGCAACAGCATTCGGGCCCTGATCAAGCTGATGGCGGGCCTGTCCGATCAACAGATTGAAGCCGTGGAAATCCCCACGGGTCGCCCCGTGATTTTGACCCCGCAGGGGGCGCATTGGGATTATACACTTTTGCCATCCTCATGACCCTTGCCTTTCAAGACATCATTTTGACGTTGCAGCAGTTTTGGTCCCGCCAAGGCTGTGTGTTGTTGCAGCCCTATGATAAAGAAATGGGCGCGGGGACCTTTCATCCAGCCACGGCGCTGAGATGTTTGGGGCCTGATCCTTGGTATGCGGCCTATCCCCAGCCCTGTCGCCGTCCCACGGATGGACGGTATGGCAACAATCCCAACCGATTGCAGCATTATTATCAGTTTCAGGTGATTTTAAAGCCCAGCCCTGATCATGTGCAGGCGTTGTATCTGTCCAGTTTGGACGCCATCGGGTTATCCTTGAACGATCACGACATTCGCTTTGTTGAGGATGATTGGGAAAGCCCCACCCTGGGCGCGGCAGGATTGGGGTGGGAGGTCTGGTGTGACGGCATGGAAATTACCCAATTCACCTATTTTCAGCAAATGGGCGGGATTCCCTGTTCCCCTGTTTCGGTGGAGTTGACCTATGGTTTGGAGCGTCTGGCCATGTACATTCAGGGGCGCGAAAATGTTTATGATCTGGCCTTTAATGATCCCGCATCCCGTTATCCCATGACCTACGGCGATGTGTTTCTGGCCAATGAACAACAGCAATCAGCGTATAATTTTGAGGCCGCGGATCCCATCGCCCTAAAACACGCCTTTGAAACGGCAGAGCGAGAATGCCCCCGTTTGCTGGCGCTGGGCCTGATCTTACCCGCCTATGAGCAAGCCATTGGGGCCAGCCATCTGTTTAACCTGATGGATGCGCGGGGCATGATCGGGGTGAATGAACGCGCCCGCACCATTGGCCGCATTCGGGCCTTGGCCAAGGCCTGCTGCGACGCCTATACAGCACAAGGGAGCAGCACCCATGGTTGATTTTCTGCTCGAACTGAACAGCGAAGAGATCCCCGCCCGTTTTTTGGTGGAGGATGTGCGGCGGAATGTGTTGTTCAGGGATTTTCTGGCCAAGTTTGGCTTTGCTGATGCCTCTTTTGTCTCTTTTGATGCCCCGCGCCGTATTGCGTTTTGGGTGAGCGATTTACCCGCAACCCTGCCCCCCCGATCCGAGGAGATTCGCGGCCCCAAAACCACCGCCCCCGCCGATGTGGTGGCCAAGTTTCGGGAAAAATATGCGGATGCGGTGTTTTCTGTTGTGGACACGCCCAAGGGGGCCTTTCATATCGCCACCCGCACCACCCCGCCGATTCCCTTGGCACAGGCCTTGGCCCCCGCCGTGGCTGATTTGATCGTGACGTAGCCTTGGCCAAATTCCATGACGTGGGGGGATACAACCCTGCGGTGGGTGCGCCCCCTGCGCCGCATTGTGGCCATGGTGGGTGATGACGTTTTGCCTGGGGGATTGTTTTTGGGGCACGGGGACCACCCCGCTGGGTATGTGACTGATACAACGGGGCCACGGATTCTGCCCTATAGCAACCTGTCGCTGGGCCGTTTGGGATTAAACGGGGCGCCAGATATTCCCGTGACGCCGCTGACGTATCGGCATGCCTTAGAAAACAAAGGTATTTTGGTTGATGATCGCCACAATCAAATAGTCCAGAAAATTGTTGCTCTTTGTAAAACAAACAATGTTCCCTTGCCAGACGGGTTTCCTATGGATCCCATGGATATTTTCCTTGATCTTCATGTCAGCAAGCTGGTTGATTATCCTGCCCCCTTTATCGGCCGCATTGATGCGGAATTTATGCATCTGCCTGCGCCGATTATCAAAACGGTGATGGCGGTGCATCAGAAATACTTTGCCACGCAGCATAGCGATGGGGCCTTGGCCCCCTATTTTGTGGGCGTGGCCAACCGTGTGGATGCCAATGTGCCGGAAGGGATTATTCACGGAAACGAGCGCGTTTTGCGGGCCCGTTTGTCCGATGCGGCGTTTTTTTGGGAAACGGATTTAAAACAACCGCTGGCATCCTATAACGAACACCTGAAAACCCGTACCTTTCATGCAGGCTTGGCGGCATTGGGATTGGATGCCACGGTTTATGGCAAGGTTCAGCGGATGCAGGCCCTGGCCCCCGTGGTGGCCCCTTTGGTGCAGGGGGTGGATTTGCCCAAACTGCTGCGGGCGGTCACGTTATCTAAGGCCGATCTGGCCACAGGTATGGTGGGCGAATTCCCCGAATTGCAGGGCCAAGTGGGATCCTTTTATGCCCAGCATCAGGGGGAAGACCCCGATATCGTGAACGCGTTGGCAACACAGTATCGTTTGGAACCCTATTCCACTCAATTGTCGTCGCAGTTTTGGGGGGATTTTCCCTTGGCCACCGCCCTTGCTTTGGTGGATCGTTTGGATAGTCTGCTCAGTTTCTTTGCCGCTGGGGAAAAAACCACGGGCAGCAAAGACCCTTACGGCCTGCGTCGTTTGGCGTACGGGATTGTGGGGTTGGTGGTGGGG
>JBJTVN010000033.1:0-4306 GCA_046081225.1 Alphaproteobacteria bacterium | reverse complement strand
CAGGGCAATCGCATTAGAATCTAGCTAAAATTCGCAAAAAGATTTAAATAGGCAGCAAGATCCCATGAGAAGGAGTTTTGCATGCTAAAGCATATGCGCGAGTACATTGAAAATATTGAGGATCCGAGGCGTGGCAATGCGACGTTTCATCCCTTGGAGAGCATTATTGGGATCGTTTTGCTGAGTGCCTTGGCGGGGATTGATGATTTTGTTGGGATGGAGGATTTTGCTGAGGCGCATCAGGAGGCTCTGAAAGGCGTGCTGGATCTAAGCCGCGGCATACCCTCTCATGATACAATCGGCCGCGTTTTATCCAACATTGATCCCAAGTCCTTTTCTGATTCATTTCAAATGTTTGTGAATGATTTGGCAGGTAAAGTCCAAGGCGTTGTCGCCCTCGATGGCAAGACGATACGCAGGAGCGGTGCATCGCCTGCACATCTGGTTTCGGCCTGGTCGGCCGAAAACAGGGTGTCTTTGGCCCAGGTCAAAGTTGCGGACAAGAGCAACGAAATCACCGCCATTCCTGAGGTTTTACGCCTGTTTGATACTGAAAACACCGTGATTACGATTGATGCCATGGGCTGTCAGCGGGATATTGCCGCGCAGATTGTCCAGCAAAAAGCCAATTACGTCTTGGCCATCAAAGGCAATCAGAAAACCCTGTTTGAGGATATTAAGGCATACTTTTCCGATGACGCCTTGCGCCCTAAAGATCCAACGATTCAATGGGATCAGGGTCATGGCCGGATTGAATCGCGCACCTGCTATGCCACGGATGATATTGATTGGCTTCAAGATCGTCATCACTGGCCCCATCTGAAAAGCATTGCCATGATTATGTCCACGCGTGAAGAAAAGGGTCAGTTACGGGCGACAGAAACACGTTTTTTTCTTTCCAGCTTGCCTGCCGACCCAAAAATCATTGCCGCCGCTGTCCGCCAACATTGGGGCATCGAAAACACACTGCATTGGTCATTAGATGTTGTTTTTAATGAAGATAATGCCTGTGTTCACAAAAGCAATGCACCAGAAAATTTGGCCCTCATCCGTAAATGGGCCCTGAATATCCTGCACCAAAAACGCCCAAAAAATATGTCCATCAAAAGAACCATGCGTAAAGCCCTCCTGAAACCTCAATTCCTCCTAGAATTATGCAATTTCTAATGCGATTGCCCTGCCCCTGTCACCATACCCCCTTGTTTTTCTTTGTGGATGTCTATATATTGTACGTCCATAAAGGGATGCTTTGGATCATGGGACAGCACCGTCCGATTTGTATTTTGGGTTCGGGGGCCGCGGGCTATACGGCGGCCATTTATGCGGCGCGGGCCAATTTGCCGCCTGTTTTGTTTGCGGGATCTCTGCCTGGGGGACAGCTGACCATCACCACCGATGTGGAAAATTATCCCGGGTTTGCCGATGTGATTCAGGGCCCTTGGTTGATGGAGCAAATGCAGCAACAGGCCCAGCACGTGGGCACCACCATCATCCCTGAAACCATCGTGCGGGTGGATTTGGGGGCCAATCCCAAAACCTTGATGGGGGATTCGGGGGAAACCTATACCGCTGATGCCGTGATTATTGCCACGGGGGCCCAGGCCAAATGGCTGGGCATTCCGGGGGAAGAGGCCTTTATGGGCCAAGGCGTTTCCGCCTGCGCCACCTGTGACGGATCGTTTTTCAAAGATGTCCCCGTGGCCGTCATCGGGGGGGGCAACACCGCCGTGGAAGAGGCCCTGTACCTGACCAACCACGCCAGCCACATCACCCTGATTCATCGGCGCGACCAGCTGCGGGCTGAAAAAATGCTGCAGGATCGTCTGTTGAGCCACCCGAAAATATCCGTCCTGTGGAACCACGGGACCGAGGAAATCCTCGGCAGTCAAGTGGGCGTCACGGGATTAAAACTACGGGATTTGAAAACCGGCAAAGAAAAAATCCTGGAGGTTGAGGGGGTTTTCGTCGCCATCGGCCACAAACCCGCCACCGATATGTTTCAGGGGCAACTGCCCAAAGATGACTATGGGTATTTATTGCACCACCCCAACAGCAGCAAAACCGATATCAAGGGGGTTTTTGTTGCCGGCGATGTGTGTGACCCCGTTTATCGCCAAGCCATCACCGCCGCCGGCATGGGGTGTATGGCCGCGCTGGACGCTGTGCATTACTGTCAGTCTCTGCCACAAAAAAACCCGTTACCGTTATGAAACGTTTTGATACGATTTTGTTGTTTTTGTTGGTGTCGGGTCTGTGGGCTTGGGCCATCAATTATTTTTCCTATGCCCAGCGGGCAGAATCGCAGGATTTTTACTACGAGGTCAAAGAGGCCGTGAACAACTGTTCGGTCTTTGGGCGGGTGATTGAGGATTTTTACGGTGCTCACCGGCTAGAGGCCAAAATCGACTGCGGCCCCACGTGGATTGACTCGGGGGGGGAAGAATAACCATGACCCTGATGAAACGCACCACGTTGATTTTGTTCGTGACCTTGCTGTGGGGGTCCTTTTTCTGGCAGGTGAGTCAGGTGGAAAAGGCGGCCTCCAACACCCCCTTTATCAACAACATCCGACGCGCCCTGAATGAATGTGTGGTGCGGGGGCGGTTAACCAACGAATTTGACGGGAATGTTCAGTTTATCAACATGAATTCCCGCATTGTCTGTAACATGCAGGGGGGGCGGGTTGCGCCGCGCCGCTAAAGCCCCCCCCATCTCCCGCGGATTCCCCATGACCACCATCGCCTTTTATCATAACGCCCGCATTCCCTACACCCCTGAGGATTTGGGGCGGGCAACCATCAAGGGCATAGAATCCTCCGTCCTGCAATGGGCGGCGGCTTTGACACAGGCTGGCCATACCGTGCGCCTGCACCTGCCGCAGATGGACGCCCCCCTGCCCTATCCCACCGTGACGTTGCATCCGCTGCGGGATAGAACCCCCGCGGATGTGGCTGTGGCCCTGAACGAGGCCGATCTGTTATGGCACATCCCCGCAGAGCGCAAATTTTTATGGCTGCACAATGCCTTGCCACTGGAAAAGGCCCTGCGCAAAGGGCGCCTGTGGCCCCTGATCCGCATGAAAATGCCCGTGATTGTCAGCAGCCAGTGGCACGCCCGCACGCTGTCCCCCCTGCTGCGCTGGCATGGGGTGCATATCATGCCGCTGGGTTTGGGGGATGGGTTCACGTATCACCCCCGCACCGCAGCCCCGCCGCCCCACGTGGGCTATATCACCCATCCGTACCGCGGGTTGGATGCTTTTTTTGCCCTGTGGACCCAGCGGATTTTGCCCCACTGCCCAGGGGCGCAGCTGCACCTGTACGGCCCACAGGCCCTGAATCACCCCAGCGTGGTGCATCATCCTGCGGTGGGGTGGGATCAACTGCCCCAGATTTTGGGACGCCTGCGCTGTGTGGTGTTTCCATGGGACAAGCCAGAAACCTTTTGTCTGGCCGCCGGCGAAGCCCTGGCCACCGGTACCCCCGTTATCAGCTATGATATGGGGGCCATCCCCGAACACGCCGGCGTCACCGCCGTGGCCACCCCCGATGATTTTGTGCGGGCGACGCTGGATTGTTTAACGGACGATGGGCTGTGGATGCATCAACACACCGCCCTGGCATCCATACCCCGCCCCCGCTGGCACCATCATGATTTTTTTACCCCCATGTGAAAAATATCACATTGTTTTAAGGGAAAGGGGTTATAATTTGGGGGAATGTTTAACCCTAATTGGGGGGTGAGAGATATGACTGAAGATGATACTACAGATCTAGAAAATCTCCTTGCAAATAATCCTAACCCTTCAAATTTACAAATCTATATCAAAAGTGCCGTTCGATCACAGTCCAAGAACCAAATTGCACTTATCGCACAGCACATAAGACAGCGTTTAAGCTCCCGCATCTCCGCTGACCAATTGATAAAAGCTATTGATGATCCCAAATAAGCTCTCCCTGATGAACTAAAAGATCTTTTAGGGAATCAAAATTTTTGGAAACTTCGGGATATTCTGAACAATTTAATATCCTCAGAGACAACTAAAAACCTCCTACCAAAAGGGCGTATTGCTCTTTCTCAAAATATTTTAGCTGTTTTGGGGGAGCTGGAAGAAAAACATTATTTTCTACTAACAAAACCCAAGCTTGACACACTAAAATCTTTCTTTGAAACCAATGGCATTACTATAGATGCCGATCGTATTGGTCCTAAAACTATCAATAAAGAAATTATGAACTCGCTAAAGAGTAATCCCGAAAAATTGACCCCTGATTTTTTACGGGCCTGCGTTTCTTTTGTTGTGGCA
>JBJTVN010000032.1:0-3511 GCA_046081225.1 Alphaproteobacteria bacterium | reverse complement strand
GCATTGTTTTTTTAGTTGTTATGGAAAGAACAAAGAGCAACCCTCTGTCACCTGTCACCTGTCACCTGTCACCTGTCACCTGTCCCCTGTCACCTCCTCCCTTGCACTCTCCCTAAAACTGTCTTAATCATAACGCTATGCGTTGGGTATTTCTGCTTTTTGTTGGGCTCTTCTCTGGCTTGTCCCATGCGGCGGAGGTGGGGGAGGTCACGGGTATGCCGCTGGGGCGCTATGCCTCGCTGAAAAGTGCTGAGGTCAATGTGCGCACCGGTCCAGGCACCCGTTACCCTATTTTGTGGGTGTTCCAGCGGGCCCAGATGCCCGTTCAGATTGTGGGGGAATACGAACACTGGCGCAAAATACGGGATTTTGAGGGGACAGAGGGCTGGGTTCACAAGGCCATGGTCTCTGGCACCCGCACCGCCATTGTGATTCAGGATGGCTTTACCATGCGCAGCGCCCCATCGGAACAAAGCCCCCCCGTGGCCCGTTTGTCCCCCACCGTGGTGGGCACTGTGGAGCAATGCGAAAGCGGCTGGTGTTTGATGCAGGTGAAAACCTTCACAGGGTGGGTAAAGGCCATGTATCTGTGGGGGGATGTGAAATCATGACCCAAGATTTGGGCGACACCATCACCCAGATGGCCCGTGGGGCCCGCGCTGCGTTTGCGGTCTCTGCCCTGTTGTCCCCAGATATCAAAACACGCATTTTGCATCAGGCGGCGACCTTTTGCTGTCAGGATGAAGAGGCTATCCTCAGGGCCAACGCGCTGGATATGCGCGAAGCCGAAGCAAGCGGCCGCAACGCCGCGTATTTAGACCGTTTGTATGTGGATGCCCCCCGTTTGCGGGCCATGACAGAGGCTTTGCAGGCCATCGCGGATCAACCCGATCCCATCGGCACCGTTTTAGAATCATGGGACCGCCCCAATGGCCTGCATATCGAAAAGGTCCGCATCCCCCTGGGGGTCATCGGAATCATTTATGAATCCCGCCCCAATGTAACGCTGGATGCGGCGGCTTTGTGTTTAAAATCGGGCAATACGGTGCTGCTGCGCTGTGGTTCAGACAGTTTACAAACCAGTCTGGCCTTGATTCGCGGATTGCACCATGCCCTGAATCAGGCGGGGGTGACGCGGGATGTGGCCCAATTGATACCCGTGCCCGATCGGGCGGCGGTGCCCCTGTTGCTGGGGCAGAGGGATTGGATTGATGTGGTGATTCCCCGCGGTGGGCGCGGCTTGGTGGCCGAAGTCGCCCAAAGCGCCACCATGCCCGTCATTAAACATCTGGACGGGTTGTGTCATTTGTATATTGATCAAGATGCGGACAGGGAACGCGCTTTGTCTGTGACCCTGAATGCCAAAATGCGCCGCCCTGCGGTGTGCGGGGCAGTGGAAACGGTTTTGATTCACCGTGCCGTTTTGGAAACCATCGGGGCCCCCTTGGTGGAAATCCTGCTGGCAGAGGGTTGTGAAATTCGGGGGGATGCCGACATTGCCTCGCTGGATCCCCGCATTCTGCCCGCCACGTCACAGGATTGGGATACAGAATATCTGGCCCCCATTGTGTCCATGGCCGCCGTCACCAGCCTAGAGGCCGCCACCGCCCACATCGCCCGCCACAGTTCCCACCATACCGACGGGATTATTACCGAAAACCCTGAGGCCGTGGCCTCTTTCAACCGTCACGTGGACAGCGCCATTGTGATGCATAACACCTCCACCCAATTTGCGGATGGGGGGGAATTTGGCTTTGGCGCTGAAATCGGCATTTCCACCGACCGGTTTCATGTGCGGGGCCCTGTGGGGGCGCAGCATCTCACCACCACCACCTATCGTGTTTCCAGCCCCGAGGGCACGGGGCTGCGTCGTTGATATGACTTTGCTGATGGCCATCGAAAGCAGCTGTGATGAAACCGCGGTGTGTCTGATGGATGACACGGGGCGGGTTCATGCCCACACCCTGTATTCTCAGGTGTCCACCCATGCCCCCTACGGCGGGGTTGTGCCAGAGCTGGCCGCCCGCGCCCATACCGACCATCTGGAGATCCTCCTCACCCAAGCCCTGCAAAAGGCCGGCGTGACCCTGCGGGATATTGACATTTTCGCCGCCACCACCATGCCAGGGTTGATGGGGGGCCTGATTGTGGGGGCCACCTTTGCCAAGACCTTGGCCATGGTGCACCAGAAACGCTTTTTGGCCGTGCATCATCTGCAGGCCCACGCGCTGTCTGTGCGGTGGGAGCATCCTGTGGATTTCCCCTATCTTTTGTTGTTGGTATCGGGGGGCCATTGCCAGTTGATTCGGGTTCAGGGGCTGGACAGCAGCCTCCTGCTGGGCGAAACGCTGGACGATGCCGCGGGGGAGGCCTTTGACAAAGCCGCCCGTTTGCTCGCCCTTGGCTTCCCCGGGGGCCCCGCCATCGAAGAGGCGGCGAGGCACGGGGATCCTGAAAAATACCCCTTTGAGATCCCCCTAAAAAACCAAAAAACGGGGTTTGCCTTTTCGTTTTCGGGATTAAAAACGGCCTTGGCCCAGCGTTTGGCCCAATGGCCGCAGCCCCCATCCCCCCAAGATCGCCATGATTTGGCCGCATCGTTTCAAAGGGCCGTGGCCCAGCACCTGATTCGGGTGTGTGCGCGGGCGTTTGCCATGCCAGACAGCCCCAAAACCCTCGTCGTGGCGGGGGGTGTGGCGGCCAATGCCACCCTGCGGGCGGGCCTGCAGGACATGGCGCAACGCCACAACGGGACCTTTATCGCGCCGCGCCCCGACATTTGCACGGACAATGCCATTATGATTGCCTGGGCCGCGTGGGAGCGTTTGCGCCAGAATCCCCTGGCCTCTGACCCCCTCACCAGTCCCCTGAAACCACGGGACGCCTTTGTGGAAAGCCAAACGTCATGACCACCACGGACCCTTCTGCCCAACATTTTATGGCCTTGGCCCTGGAAATGGCCAAACAGGACACAAACGAGGTCCCCGTGGGCGCCCTGATGGTTCAGGACGGGACCATGATTGCCCTGCGCCACAACGAAGTCATGCAACGCCAAGACCCCACCGCCCACGCGGAAATGCTGGTGATTCGGGATGCTTTGCGGATTTTGGGGCAGATGTATTTAACGGATTGTACCCTGTATGTCACGCTGGAACCCTGCGCCCTGTGCGCCGCCGCCTGTGCCGCCGTGCGGTTAAAGCATGTTGTCTTCGGCGCCTATGACCCCAAAAGTGGGGGTCTGATCCACGGCGCCCGCGTTCTGGACCACACCCACCACAAACCCCTGATCACTGGCGGCATTATGGAAACCGAGAGTCAGGACCTGCTGAGTCAGTTTTTTGAAGGGAGGAGGGGGGATTAGTCCTTTTATTCGAGCCCCTTGCAAAATTCCCGATGCGTGAGGTGGGATAGGGGTATTTTTCTTGTTGTTTAGGCCGACAGGGGATGGTTTTGTGGATTTTTCAGGGGTGAGGGGTCCATGAGGGTTTATGGGCGTCTATTTTTCTGGATG
>JBJTVN010000031.1:0-1982 GCA_046081225.1 Alphaproteobacteria bacterium | reverse complement strand
TGGGACTATATTTCTATGGTTTGTTCATTTCCACATTTTGGGTGAATGTCACCACCGCCCCCATTGTGGCGTGGCATTTTTATCGGTTTAATCTTTATGGGCCCCTGGCGAATATGGTGGCCATTCCGCTGAGCTCCTTTTTCCTGATGCCCCTAATTATTTTGGCGGCGCTGGCCACGCCCTTTGGGCTGGAGGGGCCTTTTTTATGGCTGTTTTCTTTGGGGGCCCAGCCTTTGTTTGATCTGACCTATGCCATTGAAGCCTGGCCTGCGGCCAATATCCTGCTGGGGTCCTATGACCAGCGGGCCTTTTTGTGTTTTGTGTTGGCGGCGTTTTTATTGTTGTTTTTGCAGCGATGGTGGCGGTGTTTGGGTGTGTTGCCTGTGGGGCTGGGGTTGTTTTTTATTTCTTTGACGGTGCGGCCAGATATGCTGATCAGCCACGATGGGCGTCATCTGGCCATGATTGACCCCAAAAGCCTGACCATTTACACACGGCGTCCCAATGATTTTATCTTTGAAAAATGGGGCGACTACTGGGGTGTGCCCATGGATCAGGTGACAGTGATTCCCCTGCTGGAAAAGGACCCCCCCGCATCCTTGTGCAAAGACGCCCTTTGTCTGATCCCCTACCAACAGGGGCGGGTCGCGATGCCCTTGAGTGCCGAGGCTTTGGCCGCAGCCTGTGCCCGCGTGGATATCGATCTGTTGATCACCCCCTACACCGCCCCCGAAGACTGTCAGGTGAAAACCATTGTGGATCGCGCTTCTTTGGCCAAAACAGGGGCGCAGTTGATATGGTTTTCGCCGCATCGCGTTTTAACGGACTATGATGTGCGGGGGCCGCAGCCGTGGAACGGGTACGGGCGAGAGGCTATGGCCGCATCGCCATAGCCACATCCAGCATCCGGTGGGAAAAACCCCATTCGTTATCATACCACGAAAGGACCTTGATCATCTCCCCAACCTGTCTGGTTTGGGTGGCATCGAAAACAGAGCTTTCTGAGGTATGGTTGAAATCGGTGGACACCAACGGCAGGGTGTTGATGCCCGAAACCCCCTTCATGGGGCCACCAGCGGCGTTTTGCATGGCGTTATGAATCTCAGAGATGGTGGTGGGGCGCTGGGGCACAAAGGTCAAATCCACCACAGATACATTGGGCACGGGCACGCGTATGGCAAAGCCATCCAGTTTGCCCTTCAGTTGGGGCAACACCAGACCCACGGCTTTGGCGGCGCCCGTGCTGGTGGGGATCATGGACATGCCTGCCGTGCGGGCCCGCCGCAGGTCACGGTGATTGCCATCCAAAATTCTTTGATCATTGGTATAGGCATGAATGGTGGTCATGATGCCTGACCTTATGCCACAGCATGCCTCTAAAACGGCCGCAACAGGGGTCAGACAATTCGTGGTGCACGAGGCATTGGACACAATACGGTGGTCCTTTGTCAGGCTGGCATGATTCACCCCATACACAACGGTGATATCTGCATCATCCGCAGGGGCAGAAATCAAAACGCGCCCTGCCCCCGCCGCCAGATGCATCATGGCCCCTTCGCGGTTGGCAAATTTTCCGGTGCATTCCATGACAATATCCACGCCCAAATCTTTCCATGGCAAAGATGTTGGTGAATTGTCCGCAAACATTGCGATGGTGTGCTTGCCCACGCTCAGGGTGTTTTCTCCTTTAACAACCGGTGTCGTCAAGCGGCCATGGACAGAGTCAAACTGTAACAAATGCGCATTGCTGTCGATACCGCCGCGATCATTGATGGCGACAATGTGAATATCATCTTGGGGCCGATCCAAAAGAGCCCGCACAACCAAACGCCCAATCCGTCCGAAACCATTGATGGCAATGCGTAGGGTCATGACAATCCGTCTCCTTTTAAAAATGTTGATAAGGAAGGTTGGATATACCCCTCGCAAATGAAGAGTACTGTTTTAGGTTGAGGCAAGGGGGGCGTTAAGGACACGGAAGT
>JBJTVN010000030.1:0-2350 GCA_046081225.1 Alphaproteobacteria bacterium | reverse complement strand
TGTCCTCTTTAAAAACGTCTTTGTTACAGAGTTTGGCTAAACCCTACACCGTGATCAATGTTGATCGTCATCTGTATGTGTATCGCACGGTGGCCTTGGGCGCAGATGCGGATTTGTTTTATGGGGCTTTTGGGGTTTGGCGCACCCGTCCCAGCAGTCGTTTTGATTTGGGCCTAGAGGCCATACATGATCCCAATGAAGGCAACGCCATTTACTCTGTGGCTTTGGGAAAAACCCTTTTGATCGGCAGTTATGATCACGAAGAGGCAGGCTCCTCCCATACCCAAGCCATCAAAACCATGGTGGCCCGCACCCATTTGGATGATGTGAATGATCATCCCGAATTCATGCTGATGTTGTTTCAGCATCTGGGGGATGAATCCATGACCCTGAAAGACATCAGCGAAAACCGCGCCCACTTTGATGCCGTGTGCGAGGAAGTTGCCGTTTATTTTGCCAGCTACCCCTTCACCATGATGGTGGGAACATATGTGTCCCAGAAACTCTCCCGCACCATGTATGAAAACCAGCGCCGCCGTCTGGATGATATGATGCACCGAGGCTACAAACGCTTCGTGCCTGTGGGGGTTTAGGGGCCTGCTCTTATAGCCTGATTTTGCTTTGGAACAATGTTTTGCGGCGGGTGGTCTTCTTTACACATCCTCAGCAAAGCAGTAGTCTAATCCAAAGACTAAGGAGGGCCTGTCATGACACATCAAATCACCGTTTCTGACCATTTGTGGGGCAAGATTCAGCGGGTTTCCTGCGGCCTGAACCTGCCGCCCGAGGACGTTATGGCCATAGCCATGGACCATTACATCCATCACGAGCAGGAATACGAGGCGCATGACCATGCGCTCGTGCCCAATGCGGAGACGCGCAAAGCTATGGAAGATGTGGATAAGCGCATAGGTCTTTCTCCCCCTATGACCCTAGAGGCCTTTTTTGCCCACTTAGAGAGCAGTGATATTTTTGGGTAGGGTAGGGGGTTATGCCCCCTACCACCCTTCCGCCAGCAGCACAAAGTTATATTTGGATTGATTCACCACAATCCGCCCATCCGACAACGGCAGGCAATCGTTGGGAAAGGCTACGGTGCCCAGTGCCATCAGGCCGCTGCGGTCCTTGGCGTAGGTTTTCACCTGATTGCCATACAGGGTGGTGATGGTGATGCTGCCGTAGGGATCATCGGGATGACACCGCACCGCCGTGGGAAAGGTCCCCGCATTCCGCACCGCAATGGCCCCCCCGTTGGGGGTAATGACCGCCAGAACGTCCCGACTGTTGGCCGAGACCCAAATGTCCCCCGTGATGCTGTTTTCCGCCAAATCCCACGGCAGCAACCCCACATCATAGCGGGCGATCTCCCCAAAGGTGCCCCCGTTTAACCGCACCACGCGATCAAAGGTGGTGATCCAGACCTCCCCCGCTTTGGTGACGATGACACTGTGGGGGGCTTCGGACACCGAGACGGTTTGCAACAACGCCAAGCTGACGGTGTCAAACACAAAAACGCTGTTGGTCACCGCCGATGTCACCCACATCCGGTTACGGGTTTTATCAAAGGCCACATCCGAAGGATACGCCCCCGTGCCAAAGCGCGTCACCGCCCCCGTGGCGGGGGTGATGATATCGATGCCCGCATCGGTATGGGCGGGACGCCACAAACGGCCCGCCTGATCCAGCGCCAGATGATGCCCGAACGGCCCCAGCGTGCCCAGCCCCGTGGCGGGATTTTTGGGGCCCAAGGTCCGTATGCGTTTTAACGTGCGCTTATCCAAAACGGACACCGTGCGATCCAGCATGTTGGTGATGTAAACCTCTTGGGCTCCCTCCGCCATACCCGCCGGTGCGTTATCCACGGGAATGCGGGGCAGGGTGGATATCACCTCCACATTCAAATTGGGAATGCGTCCCCCAAAATCCGTGATGCGAAAATCTTTAAACACCAGATACCCCAACCCGCGAAAGGCCGGCACTTGGCCCACCCCTACGGCGGCCTCCATGGTGTCATCCACATCTTGGGATGGGGCGCCGTCGTACACCTTCAGGGTGAAGGTGTCATAGGGAATGGCTTTGGGGCTGCTGGACCTGACATCATACAGCAGAATGCTGTCCGCCCAGATGCGCCGGATGCCCGCAAAGGCAGGGCGGGCTTTTTGGATCATTTCTCCTTCTTCATCTGTGTCTTGGATAATAGGTCTTTCTTTATCCTCAAAGGGCACCGTGCACAGCGCATAGGCAAAATCCGCAAACTGCGTTTTTTCCAGCGCGGTTGTCACCCTGCGCGTGGAAAATTTCCCATCCCGCACGCGCTGGGTTTCCCGCTTTTCCACGGTGCGAATCTGGC
>JBJTVN010000029.1:0-5739 GCA_046081225.1 Alphaproteobacteria bacterium | reverse complement strand
CATCACGGCCCCCGTGACGGTGCCCCAAATCACCAACCAACCCAAATGTTCGTGGATCATCCGGTGGACCAGATCCCTGACCATCACGGGGGTTAGTTGATTTAAACGGTCGTTGATCAGTTGACTGATGAGAGAGCGCACATTTTCAGGCCGCTTGGGGTCCGTTTGGTTGGCCATCACCTCTTGCAGAATGGCCTGGATTTTGTCTTTGACGGGCTCCCGCAGGGGTTCCAAGGCTTTTTTGCCCCCCATCAGGGACAGCATGCTGCCAAAGGAGGAATCCGCAATGGCCTCCACCAAATGATCGAAAATCTTATCTTTATCAAGGGACAGGCTGCTGGTTTTGCTTTTTAAAAACGATTGAACGTGATCGTCCTGAAAAAACTCCCGCATCATCATATCATGCAGGGTGGTTTTAAAAGATTCAAAGCGATTTAAAATAACGCCGGATCCGTACATCAGGGGCACCCGCTCGAACAACATATAAATGGCCAGCCAGTTGGTCAGCCCTCCAGAAAGCGCATACAGCCCCATATTCAAAACCAAACCATGCCAAGGCTGCGGCAAAACAAAGGCGAGCCCAACACAAGCAGCGGCCACCACATTGGAAAAAAGACTAACGTTCATGGGATGTTCATTGTGGGATGGATTTTCCCCAACATTATGGATTATAATGCGGGCATGCAACCTGTTATTGGCCTGTCTTGTTGTGTGAAGCCTGTGGATAAACTCCATTTTCATGGGGTGGGAGAGCGTTTTATTCGCGTGGTTGCCGATGTTCTGGGGGCTACGCCGCTGCTGATTCCCTCCATCGGGGCCAGTGCGCTTCAGGTTTTGCCCCATTTGGATGGACTGATTATGACGGGCAGCCTGTCTATGGTGGATCCCAACCATTACGGGGAAGACATCGCCCTGCCGGAGGCCTGTTACGATGCGCGTCGTGACCAGACGACGCTCTCCCTCATCACGGCGGCCTTGGGACAGGGGGTGCCGTTGCTGGGAATTTGTCGGGGGATTCAGGAAATGAATGTGGCCTTGGGCGGCACATTGCATCAAAACTTAAAGCATGTCCCCCAAACACTGGATCACTTGGATCAGGGGCTGGCCAGCGATGACGCCGCCCGCTTTGCCAAAAAACACGATGTGTTTTTATCGCCGGATGGGTTTTTGGCCACCCTGAGTCCCATGGGGACAACGCTGCAGGTGAACTCTTTGCATACGCAGGCCATCAAAACCTTGGGGCGGGATTTGGCCATCGAGGCCACCGCCCCCGATGGGATCATCGAGGCCGTTCGCGTCACCACCACCCCTCGCTTTGCTGTGGGTATCCAGTGGCACCCCGAATGGGAACCCGAAAGCGACGCGTTTTCCATGGCCCTGTTTCAGGCATTTTTGGGGGATGTGGAAACAGCCCGATCTTTTCGCCGCCCCCCCTTCTGATCCACAAAGGACCCCCATGGCCAAACCCAAAATTCATTATCAATGTCAGGCGTGCGGGGCCACCTATCCCCGTTGGCAGGGGCAGTGCGAATCCTGCGGGGCGTGGAATACCCTGACGGAAGATGTGCCGGCCGTGGCGCCCTCCCCTGCCGGAAAGACGTCCCAGAAGTCTGGGTTGGTCTTAGAGCCCTTGCAAAGCCAAACCATGACCCTGACCCAGCGCATTTCCACAGATATCGGGGAATTGGATCGGGTGTTGGGCGGTGGCCTGACGGTGGGATCCGTGATCCTGATCGGGGGGGAGCCTGGCATCGGCAAATCCACATTATTGCTGCAAGCCATGGTGAACCTGTCACGGCATAACGACGTGGCTTATTTCACGGGGGAAGAATCGCTGGATCAAATTGCCCAGCGGGCCCAGCGCTTGCATGCCCCCCACGATCAGGTTATGGCCGCCCACACGGTGCATCTGGAGGATATTCTGGCCCTGCTGGACAAACCCACCGCCCCCAAAATTGTGGTGATTGATTCCATCCAAACCCTGCACGCCCAAACCATAGAATCGGCCCCAGGCACCGTCAGTCAGGTACGATACAGCACGCATATGCTGGCCAACTTGGCAAAAAAGCGGGGCATCACCTTTTTTATTGTGGGGCATATCACCAAAGAGGGCACCTTGGCTGGCCCCAAAGTGTTGGAACATCTGGTGGATACCGTTTTGACGTTCGAGGGGGACCGTCGCCACCATGTCCGCCTGCTCCGCGCCAGCAAAAACCGCTATGGGGCCACGGATGAAATCGGGGTGTTTACCATGACATCTGCGGGATTGTCTGAGGTGACAAACCCATCATCTCTGTTTTTATCCACCGATCAGCCCCCCTGCCCAGGTCACGTGGTGACAGCGATTATGGAGGGGGCCCGCCCCCTGTTGGTGGATATCGAGGTTTTGGTGTGCCCAACCCCCCTGGCCATTCCCCGCCGAACCGTGGTGGGGTGGGATGTGAATCGTCTGCATATGTTGGTGGCGGTTTTGGAAAAACGTCTGAAATGCCCCCTATCCAGCAAAGATATTTTTATGAATGTGGCGGGGGGTCTGAAAATACAGGAACCGGCGGCGGATTTTGCGGTCTGTGTGGCCCTGTTATCATCCCTGCGGGATACTTTGGTGCCCAAGGGAACTGTTATTTTTGGGGAAGTCAGCCTGAGCGGAACCCTGCGTTCCGTTCCCCACGCCTATACCCGCATGCGCGAGGCCACCCGTCTGGGCTTTACGCGCATTCTGGCCCCCAAACACGATATAGAAAGCCTGGAGGGGGCAACCTATGTCCCCTGCGAGCATCTGGGCGATGTTTTGGGATCTTCGGTATCATAGGGGGGGGCGTTAGCGTTTGGCCTCAGGCGGCTGCAGGGACGTTAATGTGCCCCGATGGTGCCACATTCGCCCCTGATGCATCAAAAAGGTTTCAGGCAAACCCCGAACGCCATTGGCAATGGCCAGCGTTCCCGATTCATCCCACAGCAGTTTTTGATACGGATTGCCATGTTTTTTTAACCATGCCTCAACCACGGGTTTTTTATCCATGGTGGCAATGCCCACCAGATAAAAATCCCCCGCAAGGCTTTCAATCATGACATGATCCACAATGCATGTGCTGCACCAGCTGGAAAAAAAATGAACCAACGTGGGGGGATTTTGGGGCAATGGCCCAACGGCTTTCGTCAAATCGCCATAATCAGCGGCGTTCACGGGTTGCATCCCCGTGAGCTCTGTGGCAGGGTGCATCGTTTTTTGCACCAAAACCACCGCCAACACCAGCAAAACCCCCATAAGGCCAATAAAGAACGTTCGATGAAGTCGCATAAGGTTTCTGGATGGTTATGGATGGATAAACCCGCAGGGATCAGTTCTACTGCGCTGGGGACACTTGTCAAAAGAAAAACGGGTTATAAAAAAATTGGTCATTTGGGCACCTTGGATCCCTTTGCCAGTGGCGTGCTGATTCTGGCCGTGGGAGAGGCCACAAAATTAATGCCGCTGATTGAAAAACGCGAAAAAACATACATCGTGACGGTACGTTGGGGGGTGGAAACAGATACCTTGGACCCTTTGGGCCAAGTCACCCAAACCCAATGCCATGATGTGACGCGGGAAAAGATTTTGGACGTGATACCCCAAAAATTGGGGGATCAGTTGCAGGTGCCCCCCTTGTATTCTGCTATTCATGTGGATGGGGTGCGGGCCTATCAACGAATGCGTCAGGGGGCAGGGGATTTTTCCATACCCGCCCGCCGCGTCAGGATTCACGCCATTGATCTGGGCCAAACCACACAGGACACGGCGGAATTCAGGGTGCGCTGTGAAACAGGAACCTATATTCGCAGTCTGGTGCGGGATATGGCCCAATCCTTGGGCACCGTGGGCCACGCCGCGGCCCTGCGCCGTGTGGCCGATGGGGCCATTCAGGACACCATGCTGCTGGGGGTGCAGGATCTTTGTTCGCAAATGCCGCTACAGCCCATGGATGCCCCCCTGACGGATTTTCCCCGCCTTACCCTTTCTGAGGATCAAGAGGTTTATTTTCGTCAAGGACGATCCTTAACCCTGCCTCCATCACAGAGACCATCCCAGGGGATTGTTTTGGTTTACGGGGCAAGCGGCTTGCTGGGGTATGGCCTTTATGAGGACGGAATGATCAAGCCGAAGCGGGGGATTTTTTAAAAAGGAACACCCCCCCGCATCACGGGAAACCGCCAGTCTGGACCAAAGGCACGGGTTGTGATCTTAATGCCCAACGGGGCCTGACGGCGTTTGTATTCTGCGCCGTGCAGGGCGCGAAAGACTTTTTCGGCCTCTGCTGGGGAAAACCCCAGGGAATCTGCACCCTCAACGCCCCCGTACCCTTCGATAAAATGTTGCAAAAGGGGATCCAAACGATCATAGGGAAGCAGGCTGTCCGTATCCTTTTGATCTGGACGCAGCTCCGCTGTGGGGGCTTTGGCCAGAGTCGATTCATTAAAAACAATCCCCTGCGTGTTGCGCCAGTGTGCTAGGCGATAGACTTGGGTTTTATAAACATCTTTCAAAACCGCAAGCCCCCCACACATATCCCCGTACAGCGTGGCATACCCCATGGCCGTTTCTGATTTGTTGGATGTGTTTAGCAGCAGATCATTGTTTTTGTTGGCATGTGCCATCAAAATCAACCCCCGCAAGCGGGCCTGCAGGTTTTCATGGGTCGTGCCCGTGGGATGATCCAACAAGGTCTCCAGGGCCTCCATCGCCGAAGACAGGGGCACCGTCAGCAAATCTATATTAAGCGCCCGCGCCACAAAGGCCGCATCCTGCAGGCTGGCTTGCGAAGTATACGCCGAAGGCATCATCACCCCATACACCCGCTGCGCCCCCAAGGCATCCACGGCAATGGCCGCCGTCAGGGCCGAATCCATCCCACCAGATAACCCCAACAAAACCTTGCGGGGCTTGGCGGCCTCCACATAATCCCGCAGGCCCCGTTTCAGGATGGTATAAACCTCTTCTTCCTCTGAAATGGGATGATGCCCTTGAGGGGCGGGTAAAGGGGGGACGGAAAGGGTGCATCCTGCCGCCTCCGCCAAGGGCAAAATCTGATGCACACCATTGTGATAAACAAAGGACCGCCCATCAAACACCAAACCATCCTGTCCCCCCACACGGTTGACATACGCCACGGGTGTTGGGCATTGCGCGGCGTTTTGCAGGCGCTGTTTCTGTTTGCCGATTTCATATGGGGAGGCATTGATCACCACCGTAAAATCGGGGTTTAAGGCATGATAGCTCTGCATAACGTCGGGTTGCCAAAAATCCTGACAAATGGGAACAGATAGCCGCACACCCGCCACCGAAAACAGGCGGGGGGAGCGATCGTTGGCAAAATAACGGGCCTCATCAAAAACCCCGTAATTGGGCAGGGCTTGTTTGGTTGTGATGTCCTGAATGACCCCCTGAAACAGCAAAGCCGCCGCATTGTAAAGCTTCCCGTTTTCCCGCCACGGTGTCCCCACAATCAGGGGGGGCAGGTCTGCGCTTTTTTGGGCCAAGATGCGCAGGGCCTCTTGATTTTTGTCAATGAAATGGGGCACCAACAGCCAATCCTCAGCAGGATAACCACACAGGGCCAATTCGGGAAAAACAACCAGATGGGCCCCTTGGGCTTTGGCGATTTGGGCGTGGGACACAATGCGGGCAACGGCCCCGTCAAAATCCCCTATCGGCGTGGCCATTTGGGCCAAATAAAGGGAAAAAGAACCCATGGGGGGTTA
>JBJTVN010000028.1:0-2038 GCA_046081225.1 Alphaproteobacteria bacterium | reverse complement strand
ATATCCTACTTAGCCCAAAAAACCTTTGTCCCTGATCGCCCAGGTCATGATTATCGTTACGCGCTTTCCTCCGCCAAAGCCAAGCGAGACTTGGGGTGGCAGCGTCGGTATTCTTGGGAAGAGGGACTGCGGGAAACGGTGGGGTGGTTTTTGAATCAAAGACATTTATCTTTGGAGCATGCGGCATGAAAGGCATTCTTCTCGCTGGCGGTCACGGCACGCGCCTGTATCCCTTAACACGGGCGATTTCTAAACAGTTGTTGCCTGTTTACGATAAACCCATGATTTATTACCCCCTTTCCACGCTGATGTTGGCGGGGTTGTCGGACATTTTGATCATTTCCACCCCCCAAGATACGCCGCGCATTCAGGGCGTTCTGGGTGATGGATCGCGTTTTGGCATTCGATTGTCTTATAAAATCCAAGATGAACCCAAAGGGATTGCCGAGGCCCTGATTCTGGCCGAAGACTTTTTGGATGGGGATTCCAGCATGTTGATGTTGGGCGATAACCTGATGTTTGGGGCCAGATTCCAAAAACGCCTGAGCCAAGCCATCGAAGATGTGACAACCCATCAGGGGGCCCATCTGTTTACCTATCGCGTCAAAGACCCCAGCGCCTTCGGTGTGGCGGTGATGGGGGATGATGATAAAATTCTGGATTTGGTGGAAAAACCCAAAACTTTCCTTTCGCCATATGCGGTGATTGGCCTTTATGTATACGACGATACGGCCCCTGCGCGGGCGCGGGCCCTGAAACCCTCAACACGGGGGGAGCTGGAAATCAACGACTTGAATCGCACCTATCTGGCCGAAGGGGGCATTCGGGCCACATCTTTGGGACGTGGGTTTATGTGGATGGATGCGGGTACACCCGATAATTTACTGAAGGCTGGGGAATTTGTGCACCTCATCGAAGAGCGCACCTCTGTTAAAATCGGCTGCCTAGAAGAAGTCGCCCTCTTAAAAGGCTGGATTTCCGAGGCTGAGTTACAAGACAGCATCCATCATGCGGGCAAGAGTGAATACGGACAGTATCTGCAGCATCTGTTAAAAACCCCCGTGCACGAGCGGCATCTCTCCGCGGTATGAGCGCCGACGTCACCGTTATCATTGTCACCCACAACAGCGCGGCGGTTTTGGGGGATTGTCTGAAAAGCATCCCCGACGATGTCTCCATTCTGATCGTGGACAACAGCAGCCAAGATCATACGCGAGAGATCGCCCTCACCACCCGCCCAAATGCCCGTTGGATCGAGGCCGGTGGAAATTTAGGTTACGGCACCGCCGCCAATATCGGCTTGCGGCAGGTTGCCACACCTTACGCCTTTGTCATGAATCCGGATGTGATTTTGGGGGAAGGGGCACTCACCCTCCTCAAAGAAGCCGCCACCCGCCATCCCAAAGCCGCCATGTTAGGCCCCAAAGTCCTGACCCCCAATGGGGCCTATACGCCCCCTAAGCCCCCACGGTTTCACCCAGATTATCCTTTGTTTGCCCTGCCTTGGCGTAAGACCATAAAAAAAATCCGGAAATTTTTGGGTCTTTTTACAGCGTCTTGGACGTTTGATCCAGAGGCAGACAATGCGGTGGGGTGGATTTTGGGGTGCACGTTGCTCTTGTTAATGGATCGTTTGACGCCTATTATCACCCTGAACACAGAGGATCAGCCCTGTTGGTTTGATGAGGGTATTTTCATGTATTTTGACGAAGATGATCTGGCCATCCGCATCCTCGACACAGGTGGCGAAGTTTGGTGGATCCCCAAAGCCATCGTGACGCATTTAGAAGGCCTCTCCAGCGGGGACAAAACCCCCACATCCCAAGCCCGTTACCGACAAGCCATCGACAAAAGTCGTCTTTATATGGCCGATAAATATCCAGGGCGCTACTCTCGTTTGGCAAGGTGGTGGTGGATGCGTAAGAAAGGTAGACACCTTTTTTCTCCTACCCCTCACACACCCCCCAGTAAAACTCTTCATCATCCCCCAGATGCTGCAGGATGAGATCGATAAGGTCCTCTCTGGATAAAGAGGACC
>JBJTVN010000027.1:0-4678 GCA_046081225.1 Alphaproteobacteria bacterium | reverse complement strand
GCCGGATCTTAGGCGTTTGATGGATGCCGCGGTGGCCGAAGATATTGGCTCTGGCGATGTCACCACGCAGGGGTGTGTGCCCAAAGATGCCGTGATGACCGCCCATCTGGTGGCCCGCAGCCCCTTGGTGGTGGCAGGGTTGCTGTGGCTGGAGCCCTTATTGGCCCATGTTCAGGCTAATATCACCGTGCGTGTGGATGTTCAAGAAGGCAGCATGGTGGATGCGGGAACAACGCTGGCGTGTCTTAGCGGGTCCGCCTGCGATATTTTGACCTACGAGCGGATTCTTCTGAACATTCTATATGTCAGTTGCGGCATTTCCACCACCACCCGTCGGTATGTGCATGCGCTGCAGGGATACCATACCCAGTTGCTGGATACCCGAAAAACATGGCCTGGCCTTCGGGCGTTGTCTAAATATGCGGCTCATTTGGGTGGGGCTGTGAATCATCGTATGGGCCTGTATGATGGGATCATGATCAAGGATAATCATCGCGGCTTTTTGCACGATGTGCCCGCAATCGTTGCCAAACTACGCCATAATCACCCAACGCTGCCTTTAATTTATGAATGTGATGGGATGGAGGATATCAAAACCGCACTGAGTGCGGGGGTGGATCACCTGTTGTTGGATAATATGTCCCCTGAAACGCTTCGTTTGGCTCTGGACTTCATTGGAGGAAAGGCCACGACGGAGGCCTCCGGCGGTATCACCCTGCAAACTTTGGTGGTGTATGCCCAAACCGGTGTGGATTATCTTTCCACCAGTGCCATCACCATGAACCCAGACGCCGTGGACTTGGGGCTGGATCAGGGATAGGGACCATAAGAAATCTCTCCTTGAACATTACACCAAAGGCACTAGAATGCCCCCCAATACACCGTCAACAACCATAAAGGGATTATGACGCATGAAAGGCTTTGAGGGCAATAAAATTTTCGCCGCCATTTTGGTGGCCCTGATTCTGTATGTGGCCAGTGGCATTGTGTCGGAAACCGTGTTTCATGGTCCCCACGGCCATCATGCTGACACTGTCGCCCGCGCCTACCCCGTGATGGAGAGCCAACCCGTGGCCGCAGAAACAAAAACTGAGGCCCCCAAGGGGCCCGAGCCCATTGCGGCCCTGCTGGCCTCTGCTGATGTGGCGGCGGGGCAGGCCCTGACCAAAAAATGCTCTGCCTGTCATAGTTTTGAAGAAGGCGGCCCCAACAAAGTTGGCCCCGATTTGTGGGATATCGTGGGGCGGGCTAAGGCCTCTGCGTCCGGATATACCTATTCTGCCGCCCTAAAGGCCATGGCGGCAGAATCGTGGGATTATGAAAAACTCAATGCGTTTTTGTATAACCCCAAGGGATATGCCCCAGGCACCAAAATGGGTTTTGCAGGTTTGCCCAATGCCAATGATCGGGCAAACATGATTGTGTATTTGCGTTCGCTGTCCAAAGCCCCGCAACCCTTGCCGTAACCAACGGTGGGGTCCGCCATGCGTCCTTTGGTTGTGGATATGGATGGGACCCTGATCGGGCATGATGTGACGGTGGCCCTCGCCTTTGCCGCCACGGGAACGTGGCCCCATCGTTTGTTCCGTTTGCTGCGGTTGTGGTACACACAGGGGGGCGGAACAGCCAAGGATTCTTTGGTGTCCAGCGTAACCCTATCGCCGGAGCGTCTGACCTATCACGCGGGGGTGGTGGCCTTGTGTCAACAGGCGCGGGCCGAGGGGCGCACGGTGGTTTTGGCCACGGCCTCCCCCCAAGTGCTGGCGCAGCGGGTGGCGGATTATGTGGGGTGTTTTGATCTGGTGCTGGGCAGTGATGCCACGGTGAATCTGAAATCTGGGGCTAAGGCGCAGGCGCTGGTGTATCGCTACGGCCCCCAGGGCTTTGATTATGCCGGCAACAGCATGCAGGATCTGGCAGTTTGGAAACAGGCCCATACCGCCTATTTGGTGCATCCCGATTTTGGTGTGCAGGGGGCTTTGCTGCACACCCATGATACCATTGTTCCCGTCCGGATGGACCCCAGCTTGATGGAATCCCTGCGCCGGCGGGTGTTTATGGCGCTGGCGGTGGCGATTATGGCCTTTTTGTGGGTGCTGTTCGGGCCGGACAGAACCCTGGGCCCCTTTTGGCCTGTGGCGATTTTTGGGTTTTGTTTGGGGGTGATGCTGCTCAAAGATATCCCCGATCAACAGGCCATGATGAAAAACCAATCCCCCCCGCTGTTGATCTATAGCCCCAAAATTCAGGCCCTGTTCGGGGGTATGATGGTGGTGGGCTCTTTGCTGGCGTTGATGGTGATGCCGTTTTTGGTGTAGGGGGGGGAGAAGCCCCCCCCTTGTCTATAACAAAACCTCTGAACGTGTTTCAGATGTTGGCTGGATACAGTTACTGATGAAAAACACTGAAGATGTTGGAATAATCATCCGTCCACGGATGAAATGCCGCATCGGGAACGGTTTTTTTCCATGATGGATTGGCTTTGATCATCGCAGGCAGGGTGTCTTCCCGTGCAATCAAACAAAGAATGTGGGGGTATTTGAAATCCTGTTTGCTATGGGCATCATGACGGCCACAATAGGACCCGTAACCCGCAGGCAGGGTATAATTGGCAATCACCTTTTCCAGATCCAGATAACGGTTGCTGATGTGGATGGCAATGGCACCGGTGGGTTTTGTTTTTTGTAAAAACAACGCCAGGGCCTCTTGGGTCAACAAATGAACAGGAATGGCATCACTGGAAAACGCATCCACCACCAGCACATCATAATGATGATCGGGGGCGTGGGCTAACTTCAGGCGTGCATCCCCCAAAACAATCTGCTTTTCCCCCTTGGCCTGCTGCCAATAGGTAAAGTAATCGGGATTTTGGGCTATGGACACCACCATGGGATCAATTTCATAAAACGTCAAATGATCCCCCGCGCGGCTATAGGTGGCCATAGCCCCCGACCCCAAACCGATCATGCCCATGTTGGCAGGGGCGGGATTGTTCAGGGCATAGGCCCGCATCACTTCGCCAAATAACCCCTCTTGATAATAATAACCACGGGGGAGGCTTTGTTCCTGCGAGGGATTCATCACCTGCGCCCCGTGGTTTGTGGATCCGTGGGATAGGACATGAACCACCCGTTTTTTCTCGGAATCCTCCTCACGTTTGATACTGATGCTGCCGTAAAAACTGCGGTTTTGGTAAAGACCTTGTCCCACGTTGGAAAACACCAAATCCTTGCCTAGCCCCACAAAAAACACGAAGAGCATGATATAGACAGCCTCTTTGTTAAAAGGCAAAGCGGTCCAGCCCCGACCTCTGAGCCATTTATAAATCAAAAAGATAGCCACCAGAAACACCAACGGATATTCCAACGTAGAGCGAAAGGCCACAGGGGCCACCAAGGCATTAAACACCCCGCCCAACATCCCCCCCACCGACATCCACAAATAAAAATCCGTCAAATGATGGGCGGAGGGCTTGGATAACGCCAACTGGCCATGAAAAAACCACGCGATGAAAAAAAACGCCAAAACGTGCAAAACAATCAAAGCGTAAAACGACAAAGGGGCTCCGTAAAATCCTGAAGAGACAAACCCCACAAATCCCACACCAGAAACAGCCACCACCAGCCAAGCCACAGGCTTTAATGGAACCGTGCGCCCAAACCCAAAAACAATAATAAACGTCAACAAATACAAAGCTAACGGCACCACCCAAAACAAAGAAATCGGGGCGAGGTCTGTGGACACAAAGGACGTTAGTCCCAGCATCAAACTGGAGGGCAATGCCGCGCAAATCATCCAGAAAAAGCGTTTGGACCAAGGGTTGCCTTGGTCATCGTGGGCCTCTGGGGTATGTTCAGGGGCAAGGGGGCGTCTTTGGGCAAAGGTCATGAATGCCGTTAAGCAAAGGCCAATCATCAATCCACCAAAACCCATGGTCCACAGGTGGCGTTGTTCACCCAGGCCCCAGATGGCCTCCATCCCAAAGGGATAGCCCAACAGGGCCACCATGCTGCCAATGTTGCTGGCGGCGTATAAAAAATAGGGGTTGTGATGGTGGGGGTGTTTCGTTTGAAAAAACCAACTTTGCAACAACGGCGCGGAGGCTGAGAGCACCAAAAAAGGCAACCCAATGCTGATCACCGCAAACGTCAACAGCCACAGGGCGGGGTTATCGGGCGATGACTCCAGATGCGGGGGATCCAGGGGCAGGGTGTAAAGGGCCAGAGCCACCAGCGTTAAATGAATCCCAATCTGAACGGGCAACCGCGCCATTTTGGTCAATGCATGGGCATATCCATATCCCGCCAGCAATGTGGCCTGAAAAAACACCATGCAGGTTGTCCAAACCGCCGATGTGCCCCCCAAAACAGGCAGCATCATCTTGGCAAACATGGGTTGCACCAGAAACAGCAAAAACGCCGATATAAAAATTGTGGCCGTAAAAATCGCCGTTTGGATCTTTATCATGGCTAGAGCCCCCGTTTGTTTTCCCATCACCTTAACGGTATAAAGGAAAAAGGTTAAGAGGGTCTTTTGGGAACCTAGTAAGTATAGCCATCACGAATTTGAATGAATTAAATTTTTAGTTTTGCTAGAGTGCCATCAAGCCCCCCAAAAAAAGAGGAGAAGACGATGGCGTACGGAGAAGATTTTCGGAAAAGAGGGATGGTTATGTTGG
>JBJTVN010000026.1:0-1595 GCA_046081225.1 Alphaproteobacteria bacterium | reverse complement strand
CCCCGCCGTGCTGCGCGGGCTGGAGCACAGCCTCAGTTTAGAAAAAACCCTGAAATCCAAACCTGTCCATCTGGCGTGCCTGATGTTTGCGCATGGGTAGGGGGAGGATAAAGGACAAAATGATATCTGTCTGAAAACGCGGCGGGGCGGGACACTTTTCTTTGGGGGTCAAGGGGCGGGGCGGGAAAAATACCGGACTGAAGACCGCGTAGCGGGCTGAGGGAGGATAATTTTTTTCGCACCGGCGCAGCGCACCCCTTGATACAAAAAGGAAAGTGCGGGGGTGGGAGCAACGTTGCAGCTGGGCGTTTGGAATCTCCCACCCAGCAGATTTCTGGGGGACATCAAGGGGTACGCTTCGCCTCATTCGGAAGACAGAAGACCGAGGACGGAAGACGGAAGATTTGTTTCTGTCCTCGGTCCTCCGTCCTCCGTCCTCCGTCCTCCGATTGCCCCGCCCCGCCTTTTCCTTTCTTTATCCTCAAAAATGAACAACCCTGTTTGGGAATCTACGACCCCTATCGATTTTGACGGGAGTGATAAGTTAAAGATCGTGCAGACGATCCACAACCTGACCCAACTTCATCCCAGCAGAGCCCTTGATCAGAATCAGGTCTTTGGGTTTTAGGGTTTTGGCAAAAGCCTCCCCCAATGCGCTTACCTCAGGGACACACAGGCCCTGCTGGTGCTTGGGCAGTTTGGCGTGCAGGGCGGCCATGGCGGGGCCCACGGTGTGCACGGTGGTGATGGGCTTGCCCACCAGATCATCCAGCAAGGCCGTATGATATCCCGCGCTGTGTTTGCCCATTTCCAGCATATCCCCCAGCAGCGCTATGCGCCGCCCAGAGCACGGCAACGTGGTGAGCCTCTGCAACGCCGCCCGCATGGACGCGGGTGAGGCATTGTAGGCATCATGAATCACCCGCACACCCGCTATCTCCAGGATGTTCCCCCGCCCCGAAGGACGTTGAAATGTCGAGAGAGCGTCATAGGCCTTGCCCACATCCGCCCCAGCCTCGGCTACCACACTCAGGGCGCAGGCGATGCAGGCTTTCAGAGCGGGGTCATCGTTATAAGTCGTCAAATCAAAGGATTGCCCCTGCCAATCCCATGTTTTTTGTCCTGCCAATCCCGCGGTGGGCAGGCCAAGGATGCGCCGCGCCCCGCTGTTTTGGGCCGCAGCCAGCAACACATCGGTATAGGCGTGATCATCCCCGTACAGGGCGGTGCCGCCATTGATAACCCCTTCAAAAATCTCCGCTTTGGCCAAGGCAATATCCCTGAGGGATGAAAAATTGCCGATATGGGACGGGGCCACGATGGTAATCAGGGCCAGATGGGGGCGGACCAGATGGGTGAGGTCGCGTAATTCCCCCGCGTGATTCATGCCCATTTCCACAATGACAAAAGAGGCCTGTTTGGGGGCGCGCATCAAGGTCACTGGAACGCCCAAGTGATTGTTATAATTGCCCGTGGTGGCCGTTGTGGCCCCTTGGGGGGACAGCATGACGCGCAGCAGTTCCTTGGTGGTGGTTTTTCCCACACTGCCCGTGATGCCAATGACAAAGGCATCCTCTAGTTGGGTGCGGCGATAG
>JBJTVN010000025.1:0-4721 GCA_046081225.1 Alphaproteobacteria bacterium | reverse complement strand
TGTCACCATCAGCAGGCCTGCAGCGATATCCCAAGATTTCAGGTCATCTTCAAAATACCCATCATAGCGTCCCGCCGCCACATAACATAAATCCAGTGCTGCGGATCCAAAACGACGAATCCCCGCCACTTTGTCCATAATATTATTTAGACTTTTCAAAAACGGGGTCGCTTGGCCATGTCCGGCAAAAGGACTGCCCGTGGCAATGACACAGTCCATAAGATGACTGCGACTGGACACACGCAAACGGCGCTGATTGCAAAAGGCCCCGCCGCCCTTGCTGGCCCAGAAGACCTCTTGTTTGATGGGATCATGCACCAACCCCGCCACGATCTGGCCGCGATCTTCCACGGCGATGGAAATACAAAAATGGGGGATGCCGTGGATAAAATTGGTGGTGCCGTCAATGGGGTCCACAATCCAGTTGATGTCGCGGGGTTCGGGTTCGGACTCTTCCCCAATAAAGCCATAATCAGGGCGGGCATGCATCAGTTCATCATACAGCAGGGCCTGCGTCCGTTTATCCGCCACCGTCACAAAATCTGCGGGGCCCTTGCGGGAGGGTTGGAGGTTTTCGACCTCCCCAAAATCCCGTTGCAAGCGACGGGCGGCCTTGTCCGCGGCCCGCTGCATGACATAAATCAAAGCATCGTAGCGCCCCATATTAGGCCGGACCTACGATCATGCTCATTTGTCGCCCTTCCATCTTGGATTCCGATTCAATGGTGGCGAGGTCTTTCAGGGCGTCTTTAAAGCGGTTCAGCACCGCCACGGCAAAATCCTGTCTTTGGATTTCTCGGCCACGAAAACGCACAGTGAATTTGACTTTGTCCCCGTCTTCTAAAAATTCTTTGGCTTTGCGCAGTTTGACTTGAAAATCGTTTTCCTCGATATGGGGGCGCATTTTGATTTCTTTCAGCTCCACCACCTTTTGTTTTTTCTTGGCTTCGGCTTTCTTTTTCTGCTGTTCATAGCGGAATTTGCCGTAATTTAAAAACTTACATACGGGGGGACGGGCTTGGGGGGCGACCTCCACCAAATCCAGACCCACGGCTTCGGCTTTGCGCAGGGCATCTTGTAGGGCTAAAACGCCAAGATCATGGCCTTCCTCATCAATAACCCGAACGGGACTGATGGTAATTTGCTGATTGATGCGCAGTTCGTCAGCCACAGGCCGGGTTCCTTTGTGTCATAGGGGGATGGCTCCTTGGGTGAAAAGAAAAAGATAGCATGGAAATGTTAACAATGATTTTCATCAGGTTAAACGGCCTCTTCTAGGCGCTGGGCGAGGGTGAGCAGGGGGCCTTCTTCAAAAGGTCGCCCAATCAGCTGCCACCCCAGCGGCAGGTCTTGGCTGTCCAGTCCCGCCGGCACAGACAGGGCGGGCAGGCCCGCCATACTGGCCGGAACGGTCAGAACATCATTCAAATACATGGCCACAGGGTCCGATTGATTTTCGCCGATTTTAAAGGCACTGGATGGCACCGTGGGGGCCAACAGGGCATCTACCCCCTGAAACACATCCATAAAGTCATTATAAATCAGGCGGCGCACGCGCTGGGCATGTTTGTAATAGGCATCATAGTATCCTGCGGACAGGACGTAGGTCCCCATCAAAATGCGGCGTTTGACCTCTGCGCCAAAGCCCGCGGATCGTGTGGCGGCATACATGGCCTCTAGGGTTTCGGCCTCTTCACGGTATCCATAGCGCACACCATCATAGCGGGCAAGGTTGCTGGAGGCCTCCGCCGGCGCAATGATATAATAACAGGGCAGGGCATAGGCGGTATGGGGCAGGGATACATCCACCAACCGACATCCTGCATCCCGCAGGATGGTTTTGGCACGCTCCCACGAGGCCAGAATATCAGGGTGTATGCCTGGGGGCGCATATTCCTTAGGGATGCCAATGACTTTTCCCTGAACAGAATTCCCCAAACCAGATAACCAATCGGGAACAGGACGTTGCACGGATGTGCTGTCTTTGGGGTCATGGCCGGCCATGGCTTGCAGCATCAGGGCCGCATCCGCCACGGTTTTGGTCATGGGGCCAGCCTGATCCAAGCTGGAGGCAAAAGCCACAATGCCATACCGCGAACATCGGCCGTAGGTGGGCTTAATCCCCACAATCCCGCAAAAGGCCGCGGGTTGGCGTATGCTGCCCCCTGTGTCTGTGCCTGTGGCGGCCAAACACAAATCCGCCGCCACCGCAGCCGCCGATCCGCCGGAGGATCCTCCTGGGACGCGGCATAATGTGGTGTCCCCAGTGGCTTTTTTAGGGTTTTTCACGGGCCCAAAGGCCGATGTGATGTTGGCCGAGCCCATGGCAAATTCATCCAGGTTCGTTTTGCCCAGCATCAGGGCCCCCTCTGCAAACAGCTTGGCGGTTACGGTGGATTCATAGGGGGGGATAAAGTTGGATAAAATGTTCGACGCTGCTGTGGTGCGAACGCCCTCTGTACAAAACAAATCTTTAACGCCGATGGGCAGACCAGGCAACAGGCCATCCCGTTTGTTCTGGGCATCCATGGCGGCGGCCTGCTGACGGGCCTGTTCCAAGGTCAGGGTGATGAAGGCATTCAGTTCAGGCTGTTGCTTTTCAATGGCGGCGGAAAACGCATCCACCAAATCCACAGCCGAGAGATCCCCGCGCACACGGAGGGCCCTTGCTTGTGTCAAGGTCAAGGTTGTCAAGTCCGTCATGACGCAGAAACAACTTTGGGAACCACGAAAAATCCATGACGTGCTTGCGGGGCGTTGGCGACCACTTGGGCTTGTTGATCCCCGTCTGTGATCTGATCGGGGCGCAGATGCTGAATTTCGGACAGGGGGGTGATCATGGGGCTGATGCCATCAACATTCACAGGGGCCAATTGTTCGATAAGGCCCATAATTTTTTGAATATCAAGGGTGAGTGCGTCACATTCGGCATCATCCAAATGGATCTTGGCCAGTTTTTTGGCCAGGCGGTGAATATCCGAACGTTGAAGGGTCATGCGAAACACAGTACGAAAGAGTTTCTATGCATAGCCCAAACCTGCCCACGGTGCAACCCATGATTTTTTCGTCGCTTTTGGATTTTCTCCCTTGCTTGCCACAGGAAGGGCGCCTGATGGCCCTGGATGTGGGCACCAAATGGGTGGGGGTGGCGTTGTCTGATCCCACGCGAACGGTGGCCACCCCTGAAACCAAAGTGGCCCGCAGCCCCACGGGGGCTTGCCTTGCGACTCTTTTCACCTACGCCAAAACCCAAGGCGTGGTGGGGGTTGTGGTGGGCTTGCCGCTTTCCCTTGAAGGTCGCATGACCCCCATGACCCAAGCCACCAAGGCCTTTGCTCATCTTTTCATCAAAGCCGGCTACACAGGGCCCATCCTGCTTTGGGACGAGCGCTTCAGCACCGCTGTCATGGAGCGTAGCCTGATCAAAGCCGATGTTTCCCGCCAAAAACGGGCGCGGGTTGTGGATCAACTGGCGGCGTGTTACCTGTTGCAGGGGGTTTTGGAGTCCTTGAAGTCCTGAGGGTCTTATAATGTTTTGAGGGGGAAAGGCGGGGGGGCAATCGGAGGACAGAGGACAGAGGACAGAGGACCGAAAAAAATCTTCCGTCTTCCGTCTTCCGTCCTCGGTCTTCTGTCTTCCGAATGAGGCGTAGCGGACCCTTAAGGCGGGGGGTGAATTCTGCTGGGTGGGGGGCCTTTCCCCTGCTCCAAAATGCAACATTGCTCCCACCCCCGCACTTTCCTTTTTGTATCTAGGGGTCCGCTTCGCCGGTGCGAAAAAAATCATCCTCGCAGGATGCGCTTCGCGCCTCCTGCTGCGGTATTTTTCCCGCCCCGCCCCTTGACACAAAAAGAAAACCACCCCGCCCCGCAACGTTTCTCAAACAAACGCAAAAGACCCTATCTCTTCAAGCCCCCTACCGCCCCATTTGTTCCCCTGAAAGGGCCATGGCGGCAATGCTTTTTCCCCCGCCGCTGCGGCGATTGTTGTCTTTGATGACAATTTTATAACCGATGGTGCCGTTTTCGCCGGCATCATCACCATCCCCAGCGGGAACCACCCTCATGACGACTTTGCGCACGGGGCCGCGGGTTTTATCGCTGCGATCATACAGGATGATATACAGCTTTTCGGGGCTGGCAGGAATGGACACATCGGGGAATTCCGCATGCAGAGCGGCCAAGTCGTGCAGGGCTTCGTCTTCGGTGGGGTAAATGTACCCTTTGTTGACGCGGCGCATGATGGGGTGGGCGCCGTTGGGATGGGCCTGTTTGGGGCGTTTTTTTTGGGGATGATCGGCAAGGGGCATGGGCACCTTGGTGATGCTCAGCGTCAGCGCCCCATCGGGAAGGGATTTCCCAGAAATGCAGGCAAAATGACCCACAAAGCCCTGTGTGTCTTCGCTGGTTGTGACCTGAAAGCCGTGGACCCAGAGGATCAGACTGTCAGGCTCGTCCCCATCCACGCAAGCAAACTGACGGCGCAGGTTGCGCAGGCGGGTTTCAATTTGACTGGGGGAAGAAAAGCGAAACAGCTCTCCCAAGCAGGCTTGAACAATGGGATTGTCGGAGCGCATGATGCGTTTGGTTTTGGCAGCGGGCTCTGGGGACTGGGGGGCGGGGGTTGGGGTTTCTAAATGATCTGTACTGTCTGTGGCGGGGGTTGCGTCAATAGGGTCGTTGTCTTGCAGGCTCATAAAACAAAGTCTCCTTTTAAAAAA
>JBJTVN010000024.1:0-5263 GCA_046081225.1 Alphaproteobacteria bacterium | reverse complement strand
TGTCACCAACGCCTTGGCCCCACTATGGGCGATACAAGGGGGGGTTGTCAAGGGGGATTTTTTTGGGTCCCCGATCCCCCCTTGAATCCCATACAAATTTTGTGTATGCCAAAAGATACACAAGGAAGGATTTGATCATGAGCAGCCTAATCGACACCCTGAGCCCCTTAACGGACAACACGACATTTTCTTTTGATTTGGAACGGTCGGTTCTGGCCAAGGTCCTTTCCCATCTGCAAAGCATTGTGGAAAAGAAAACCACAATACCGATATTATCCAACGTCTTGCTGCGCCTGGGCAATGGCCAGTTGTCGGCCACCGCCACCGATTTGGAATTGGATGTGATCGAGGCCGTTACGGTCCTGTCCCACGAATCCGGCAGCACCACTGTGCCCGTGCACACCCTGTATGACATTGTGCGTAAACTGCCCGATCATGCCATCATGCATTTTCTGTGCGAAGACACCCACATCAAATTAACATCCGATCGTGCAAAATTCAGCATTCCCGTTTTGCCCGCATCGGAATATCCCACCATCACCCAGCTGGCGGTCAAGCATACCTTTGGTTTGTCGGCCATCACCCTGAAAACGCTGTTGCAGAAAACCCGATTCTGTATGTCCACGCTGGAAACCCGCTATGCCCTGAACGGGGTGTATTGTCACACCGTCACCGGCGAAGACGGGCAAAAACGCGTGCGCATGGTGGCGCTGGATGGTCACCGTTTGGCCATGGACGAGGCCCCCGTGAATGATTGCCCCGATTTTGAACCCTTCATCATTCCCAAAAAGGCCGTGAACGAGCTCTGCCGCCTGCTGGAAGATCAACAAACCCTTATCACCCTGTCCCTCTCTGCCACCAAAATGGCGGTGGCGTGGGACCGTTTGTCCCTGTCCACCAAGCTGATTGACGATGCCTTCCCCGATTACAAACAAATCCTGCCAAAAGACAATGCCCTGACCCTGACGGTGAACACCATCGCCCTGAGACAAGCCGTGGACCGTGTGGCCACCATGACCAGCGATAAATTCAATGGGATTTCCTTTCGGATTCACGATCAAACCATCATCATCAACGCCACCAGCAGCGCTTACCGCGAGGGGACCGAAGAAGTCGCCTGTACCTTCACGGGCGACGATATGACCATCAATTTCAACGCCCGCTTTTTGCTGGATATTTTATCCCAGATCACCGGTGAAACCACCATCATCAACATCCGTGACAGCATGACGCCGGTTGTGATCAAGGATTCGACATCAGAAAGCGCCCTGTTTGTGATGATGCCCCTGCGGTAAAGAGACACGAGGCCTAAGACAGCGCCGTGGACCCCCTCGCCTCTGCTTTGGAACGCCTGACCCACGCCGTGCCCAAGGTGATTGACCTGTCGCTGGACCGGATTCGGGCGGGCCTGACGCTGTTGGGATCCCCCGAAAAACGCCTGCCCCCCGTGATTCATCTGGCGGGGACCAATGGCAAAGGGTCAACCTTGGCCTTTTTGCGCTCTATATACAGGGCGGCGGGGTATCGGGTGCACAGTTATTCATCCCCCCACATTGTGTCGTTTTGTGAACGCATTCACCTGAACAATCAGGATGTTACGCCCCAAGACTTGGCCAAGGCCATTGATGATTTTTTGCAAATAAAATTTTACGATGCCACGTTTTTTGAGGCCCTGACCCTCATCGCCTTTCACCTCTTCGCCGCCCATCCGGCGGATGTGTTGATTCTGGAAACCGGACTGGGCGGGCGGGGGGATGCCACCAATGTTTTGAATGACAAATGCGCGACGATCCTAACGCCCGTTTCCATGGACCATCAGGACCGTTTGGGGGATACGCTGGAAAAAATTGCGCGGGAAAAAATCGCCATTTTCCGCCCCAACACCCCCATTTTTTGCGGTCTGCAGCACCCCAGCGTGACCCCTCTGGTGCGGGATGCCGCATCGGCCCTGAATGCCCCCCTGATCCAACATGATGCTGATTTCACAGCAGATTTATCACAAGATGGTTTGCTGTGGCGGGATATGCGAACATCAGAAACGCTGTCTTTGCCCCTGCCGTCTTTGCGCGGGGCGCATCAGGGGCAGAATGCGGCCTTGGCCGTTGCGTGCGTGCGGGGGCTGGGGGATATCTTGCCCGTGCCACAGGGGGCGGTGTCGCAGGGATTGCGCGAAACCTTTTGGCCGGCGCGGTTACAGGTGGTGGCGGGGCCGCGCCTGAACCTGCCCCCCGCGTGGCACACCATCGTGGATGGCAGCCACAACGCCGCAGGGGCGGAAACGCTGCGGACCTTTTTGGACAGTCAATCTTGGGATCGCCGGATTCTGGTTATGGGCTGTCTGGCCCGCAAAGACTGGCGGGCGATTGTGGATACGCTGGCCCCTTGGCCCACAGAGATTCATCTGGTGCCCGTCACAGGCCACGACACATCATGGGATCTGGTGCAGGTACAATCCCACCTGACCTCCCGCAACATCCCCATCACCCTGCACAACAACTGGCGCTCTGCCCTGACGTGCCTGCCCCAAAGCAACCCCCACCCCACATCCACCGGCGTCATCATCACAGGGTCCCTGTATCTGGCAGGGGAGGTGTTGGGGGATCAGGTGACAGGTGACAGGTGACAGGTGTTTTCTTCTCCTCTTGGGGACTAAACATTTATAGGACTTACGCAGAACACTCGTCATGGCGAGCGCAGCGAATCCATCCAGAAATGTTCCCAGCGGAAAGACTGGATTGCTGCGCCTCCTGCGGAGGCTCGCAATGACGTTCTGCGTAAGTCCTATTTTATTGTCTGTGGGGGGCAGCAGGGGATGTTTTTTGTGGGATGTTTGACAGGGGTTCGGTGTTTTCACAAACCCACGCCCCTGTCAAAAGGCTGAAGTTTTGCCTGAGGTTTTGCCCTAGGGCAGTTCATTTCTATACATCGTCATACCGGACAAGGGAGCGCAGCGACCGCTGATCCGGTATCCAGCGCCACTGTCAAAAGGCGTAGCCTTTTGCCTTTATTTTTAAAAAACTTAAGGAACAAAACGCTTTGCGTTTTGACGTTTGCGCTGGATTCCGGCTCGGCGCTCGCTGCGCTCGCTGGGCCGGAATGACGAAGAATCGTTAGGTTTTGGCAGAAATGAAGAGGCCTGGTTTTGAACCCCTCACCCCCGCCGGTCCACCATCACCACCGCTTCCCCCTTAATGACGGGGGTGTCGGCGACCAGGGCTTGGGTGTCAAGGGTCACGCGGCGTTTTTCGGGGTCAATGGCGGTGATGGTGACGATGGCCTTTACGGTGTTGCCAATTTTCACGGGGGCCAAAAAGGTCAGGCTTTGTTTCAGATAAATGGCCCCAGGCCCAGGCAGCTGAACCCCCAACACGCGGGAAATAAAGCTGGCGGACAGCAGGCCGTGGGCGATGCGGGTTTGAAACAGGGTGGTTTTGGCAAAGGCCTCGTCCAGATGCACGGGGTTGTGATCGCCGGAAACCTCGGCAAACAGGGTAATGTCATCTTCGGTGACGGTTTTGGAAAATTCGGCGGTCATGCCGATGGAAAGATCTTCGAGGTAGTATCCGTGTTGCGCAGTCATTTTGGGTTCTCCTTTGGGTTGTGCTCTTAACATGCCGCAGAAAGATGAACATCCCCTAAACGGCAGGGGCGGGTTGGGGAATGTTGCCTTGGGTGACGTGGGTCAGGGCCTGAACCAGATGATCCGCCATGGCGCGGGTGTGCATGGGGCTGATGGTGATGCGCAGGCGCTCTTGGCCGCGGGGCACCGTGGGATAATTGATGGGCTGCACATAAATTTTGTGATCGTTCAATAGTCTGTCACTGACCTGCTTGCACCACACGGGGTCGTACATCATCACGGGGATAATGTGGCTGGGGTGATCCAAAATGGGCAGGCCTGCCTGTTTCATGGCATTTTTCAGGTAATTCACCGTGTCAAAAACGCGCTCTCGCAATTCGGGATGGCTGCGGGTGTAGGACACGCTGGCGTGGGCCCCCGCCGCAAGGCTGGGGGGGATGGCCGTGGTAAAAATAAACCCCGCGCCCGCACTGCGGATATAATCCACAACAGAGGTATCTCCCGTGATATAGCCACCCATCAAACCAAAGGCCTTGGCCAGTGTTCCCTGAATGATATCAATATCTTGGGCGGCACCATCCCGCGCGGCCACCCCCGCGCCTTCGGGGCCGTACAGGCCCACGGCGTGGACCTCGTCCAAATAGGTCATGGCGTTGTGCTCTTTGGCCAAGTCCACAATGGCGGCAATGGGGGAAAAATCTCCCTCCATGGAATACAGGGATTCAAAGGCAATCAGCTTGCAGCGGTCTTTGGGCTGCGCCCGCAGCAGGGTGTGCAGGTGATCCACGTCGTTGTGACGAAAAATGGCCTTTTCTGCGCGGCTGTGGCGTATGCCCTCGATCATGGAGGCATGATTTTTTTCATCCGAAAACACAATGCAGTTGGGCAAAACCTGCGTGAGTGTGGACAAGGTGGTCTGGTTGGCCAGATACCCACAGGCAAACAGCAGGGCAGCCTGTTTTTGGTGCAGGTCGGCCAGTTCGGCCTCTAATACGGTGTGATAGGGATGGGTGCCCGAAATGTTCCGTGTGCCCCCCGCGCCCGCGCCAGAGGTTAGCAAGGCGTTTTGCATAGCCTCTAAAACCACAGGATGCTGCCCCATGGCCAGATAATCGTTGCTGCACCAGATGGTGATTTTTTCATCCTGCGGAAAGCGATCATGCTGCGCCTGCGGAAATTCCCCGCGCAGACGGTTCAGGGCATGAAAGGTACGATAGCGCCCCTCTTGCCGAATCTGGGACAACGCATGGTCGAAAAAATGATGATAGGGGGACATAGTGTCTGATCAAAATTCACCAAGGGGAACGATGCTGCCTGCATACCATATCCCCTTGGGTTATACAAGGTGGGGGTTGCACTGTGCGGCAGCGGCCTTCACACGCCGCCTTTCACACGCCTTGCCAAACACAAACAATTGTATTAGGATTGAGGGAGTTTTTAGGGATGAGTGTGATGTTGGGAGATTCCATTGCAACCAATCGAAATGCAAAAAAAATACGATGGTTGTGATATTCCGCAAGATTTTACTATTTTTGAAGAAATTGATGATCTGGTTTTTGATAGGATAAAATGTATTGTTTCAGAGCCCCTTGCAAAATTAGATAGATAGGGGTGATTTGGTAGAAAGTGAGAGGAAAAAGGGAGAAAACGTGCCATACAGGGTTTGAAAAAAGCCTGTAGAAA
>JBJTVN010000023.1:0-1161 GCA_046081225.1 Alphaproteobacteria bacterium | reverse complement strand
GTTTTTGTGGATTATTCTGGCGGGACGGGGGTGGGGCAAAACCCGCACGGGGGCCGAGTGGGTGCATCGCACGGCTTGGCTGAATCCCAGAGCCCGCATTGCCTTGGTCGCCCACACCGCCGCCGATGGGCGGGGGGTGATGGTGGAGGGGGAAAGCGGCCTGCTGGGTTGTGCCCCCCCATGGTTTCGCCCCCAGTATGAACCGTCAAAACGCCTGATCCGCTGGCCCAACGGGGCGCAGGCCCATTTGTATTCGGCGGAGGAACCGGACCAGTTGCGCGGCCCCCAAGCCACCCACGCCTGGTGTGACGAGCTGGCCAAGTGGAAAAACGAAGACACATGGAACAACCTGATGTTTGCCCTGCGGCTGGGCCAGCGCCCCCAGTGTGTGATTACGACCACGCCGCGGCCGATTCCTTTGTTGAACAAACTGATCAAACGGCGGGATGCCATTGTTTCGCGCGGGCATACCTTTGAAAATGAATGGAATCTGGCCCCCAGCTTTTTGCAGTATATGAAAGAGCGTTACGAAGGCACCCGTTTGGGGCGGCAAGAGTTGTCGGCGGAAATTCTGCGGGATGTGGCGGGGGCGTTGTGGTCGCGGGATATGATGGAATCCTGCCGCATTGGGCATGTGGTTCCTGCGTCCTTGCGTATTGTGGTTGCCGTGGATCCTGCCACCAGTCACCATGACAAAAGCGACGAAACCGGCATTGTTGTGGCCGGATGGGACGGGAAACGGGGGTATGTGCTGCAGGATGCCTCGGGCCGTTAGAGCCCCGAACAGTGGGCGCAAAAGGTCTTATCGCTGTATGAAACCCACAAAGCGGACCGTGTCGTGGCGGAAACCAACCAAGGCGGCGCCATGGTCAGTCAAATTCTGCGCACCCATGCCCCCCATCTGCCCATCCAGACGGTTCACGCCAGCAAAGGCAAAACCGCGCGGGCGGAACCCATCGCGGCGCTGTATGAACAGGGAAAAATCCACCACGTGGGGACCTTTCCCACGCTGGAGGATCAGATGTGCACCTTCACCGGTTTGGGAAAATCCCCCGACCGTCTGGATGCCCTGGTGTGGGCCCTGACAGCTCTGGCCTTTCACAAAAGACCGCAGCCCAAGGTGGGGTTGGTTTAGGGGGTTAGGGCTGTTCATGTCTGCCA
>JBJTVN010000022.1:0-1540 GCA_046081225.1 Alphaproteobacteria bacterium | reverse complement strand
GGACCCCTCACCCCTGAAAAATCCACAAAACCATCCCCTGTCGGCCTAAACAACAAGAAAAATACCCCTATCCCACCTCACGCATCGGGAATTTTGCAAGGGGCTCTAATATATAATATATATAGATGTCAAGAATTTTATTCACATCCCAAAAAAATAAAAAATCGTTTGGGATCAGGTATTTTTGCCCATTGCTCCTCGGGGTTCCCCCCGCAAGCGGAAGTTTCCTCTTTAAACCCCCTTCATCATAGCCCGCACTTGGGATCGCAGGGCGCCTAGGGACCGTCCGCTGTGTAAGATCACATCCGCATGGCGGCGTTTTTGGGCATCGGGCCATTGATGATTTAGGATAGCGGAAAAGCGTTCCGGTGTCATGCCAGAGCGCCGCAAAACCCGCTGGCGCTGCACAAAGGGGGGTGCCGATACCACCGCCACCACGTCCACCATATGGTGCAACCCCGTTTCAAACAAGAGCGGCACATCCCACACCACCACAGGATGGCGCCCCCAGCGTCGCATCCATACCCCCCGCGCCCGCGCCACGGCAGGGTGAAGGATGGATTCCAAAATCTGTTTTTTCTCTGGATTCCCAAAAACCACCGCCCCTAAGGCTGAGCGATTCACCCCATCCACGCGGGACAGGTCCACACACTCAGGAAAGGCCGCCGCCAAGGCCCCGCGAACATCATCATCATGGTTCATCAGGGTATGAACCACAGCATCCGCGTCAAAAACAGGCACGCCCATCTGACGCATCATCTGGCACACTGTGGATTTTCCCATGCCAATGGACCCCGTCAGACCCACAAGGGTCATGGGAAACAACCGTTTACTGGGCCGCGTTGAACAGGGCTTGGGACGTTGCATGCAAAACCGCCGCAATGCGAATGGCCGATTGAATGCTGACTTTGGAAACCCCTGCCTTTTCCAGATGGTGCGTGTGGGATTCCATGCACATACCACATCCGTTGATGGCGGAAACGGCCAGAGAGCACAGTTCAAAATCAATTTTCTCCAGCCCCGAGTTATTCAGGGACATCATGCGCAAATTGGCCGGCAAAGCGGTATAATCCCCGCCCACCAAATGCACAAAACGATAATAAATGTTGTTCATGGCCATGATGGTGGCGGCCGTTTGGGCACCCAAACGCTCTGCATTGGTGACGATGGCGCGAGAATCGGTTTTCAGAGCCTCCAGAAGATACTCGTTCTTCAGGGTATAGGCTGTGGCCAAAGCAATCAGAAAAATCTGCTTTTCACTCAGGGACGGGGCGCCGTCCTCTGTTAAAATTTTGGAAAGGTTAATGCGAATGTCCTTGGCATCATCCCCAAGGCCCTCTTTCAAAGAATCAATCGTCATAATCAGCAATCCCAAATCCGGTCTTTATAAAAAAAGATCATGCAGTCTACGGGGAAGGATACAACCCCTTCCCCAAGACCCATAAGGTTACTTGTCCAAATGAATGGTGTCTTCGCCTTTTTTCCAGTTGCAGGGGCACAGTTCATCGGTTTGCAGCGCATCCAGAACCCGCAGCACTTC
>JBJTVN010000021.1:0-2406 GCA_046081225.1 Alphaproteobacteria bacterium | reverse complement strand
CTGAAAAAGATCCACACATGACCACCGTTGCCAGACCTCGATCGTTCCAGTGCAGCGGGTATTTTATGCTCCACGCAGGTTGCAAGAAAGGCTGCTGCATCCCGTTGCCAATGTTCCTTATCAAAATCTGCCGCCAGAAACCAGCAGACATCTCCCAGCAACAAGGGGTAAACACCAGCGATAAAATCGTTTCCCCCTTTGTCGTTTGGATCTTTTCCGCGCAGGTGATTGCGGATAATGGCATCCGATACAGAGATAAAGCGTTGATTCGGAGATTCCCCGCATTTTATCTTGGGTTTCTCACAGATGCCCTTCACCCATTCATGGCCGCACACAGGAGAATAGCCCGATTTACCTGTTTTGGCGTTGTGCCAGCGATGGGGAAAAACATCTTCCCGGCCACGGAATAATGAGCGGAATAAAGCGATCTTTTCGGCTTCAGGGGATTGGTGATGCACTGAAGCGGGCACGTCTGGTAGCATCGGCACAGGCAGGTTTTGCATTTGGATTTGGCTTGAACGCAGCGTTTCAATCTCTGCAAGCACTTGTAAGCGTTCGTCATCCAGAAGACGTAGTCGCTCCTGAAGAGCGGCGATGGATGCGGTAATGTCCACTACGTTCTACTCCATCGCCTCACACCGAGGAGGCAGCGCATACCGACGTGTTTTGCGTGAAGAGGAGTCGATAACCAGAATCCCTTCAAAGCGCAAAACGTAGCATAAAAAACATTGAATTTCATCTGGTTATTATGCGGATAAAGTGCGGTTAAGTCAATGAACGAATACCATGAACGAATACCATACAAAGGATTAAGGAAAGAATCTGTTTTTGAGAATGGTTGCTGTTTTTCTGAAAAGCTCTATTTTGATTGGGCGCGAACCCGAAAGAACACTAGGATCCAATGTCATTATTACCAAAAATAACCATTATCACCCCCGTTCTTAACGGCGCAAAGACTTTGGAAAAAGCGATTCAGAGTTTGCTGGATCAAAATTATCCTAACTTAGAGTACATTGTTTTGGATGCGGCCTCGACGGATGGGACTGTGGACATTATTCAAAAATACAAACAGCACATCACCTTTTGGCGTTCACATCCCGATGGTGGTCCAGCGCCGGCGCATAATGAGGGGTTAAGGCGGGCCACAGGGGAGATCATCGCCTTTTTAAATGCCGATGATTGGTACGAACCCGGGGTTTTGCAGCGGGTAGGTGAAGCCCTAGCCAAGGATCCGGACCTTGATGTCGTTAATTTTCAGGCCCAAATGCAATTGGGTGATCGTATCGATGTGGTTGCCCCTGAAAAATGTGATTTTCATTCTGGTGAAATTCCGACGTTGATCCCCAATGCGCGGTTTCTCACGCGTCGCCTTTACGATAAACTGGGCCCCTTTATTGAAGAATTTGGCGGACATAAAATCATCGGCTTTGATCTGGAATTTATTTGGCGCGTATGCTTGGCAGAACCCAAAAGCCTGTTTATCCCCCAAGTGGCCTATACCTATTTTGTCCATGAAGGGTCTATGACCTTTAGCGATAACCCTGCGATGAAGCTCCGTTTGGCCCGTGAACGTACGCTGTTTTCTCTGGATTATCTAAAACGGTACACGCTGAACAAGACATGGCACCAAAGTATGCGGAAAAATATCCGTAAAAGTCAGTTGATCTTGCTCAAAGACGCCCTAAAAAATAAAAATTATGCGGGGGCCCGTCGTGAATTTATGATCGCCTATCAAGTGTTGGGGATGGCGTTTGTTTGGTTTTTAATGCGGAAGGGATGGTGGGGGTAGGCGGTTTTTTTATGTTACAAAGCCTTAAAAACCAAATGTCTGCATCCACTGGCCTGCCGCAAGAAGATCATTGGGATTGTGCAGGGGCCTCCAGAACGTATGCTCGGGATTGAGAGCGTGAATCGTCAGATCTCCTTCTCTTTGATAGGACAGCAAAACATCGCAAAGATCGACGTTTTTACCGAATGTTTCTAGGCGATTCCCAAAATCAGCACCAAAGCCCATCACGGAACACACCGCGTACACATCTTGCCCGAATGGTTTGTGCATTAAATACAGGTTTTGCCCCTTGGCCTGCACATAAAAATCGGATCGACGTTCCTGGGGAGGCGCGGGGTAACAAAAACAAAAGGGGCCTTGATTTGCACTCACTTTCTTAAGGCTGGCAATCACATCGGATCCCAGCAACATATGCATGGCATCATAATAAATGAAGGGGGAGCCTTCCCAGAAGGATTGCTGGGACTGGAGAACCATGACAGCATCAAACGTTTCTTCATGCAAAAACTGTGTCTGGATATCCCGAAAATCATCGCTTTCCTGTAAAAACCGGCTGATTTCAGGGTGGTTGTGCACCAGCAAAATGTCACGAAGGCCTGCCTGACCCAACTGTTCCA
>JBJTVN010000020.1:0-3956 GCA_046081225.1 Alphaproteobacteria bacterium | reverse complement strand
GGATTCACAGGGGCAGAGGGGTTTAACGTCACATCAAAAATGTTGCGGCTGCCCATGGTTTTGGGGACAACATTTTGGATGGGATGGGTAAAAACGATAACCAAGGTGGTTGTGTCGCCCTGTTTTGTCTGCTTCAAAGACATAACGGCGGGGGGGGTAACGGGTATTGTCCCAATGATGGGCTCTGCAACGCTAAGCCGCAGGGTGCTACCTGCGATGTCATGGGTTACGGTCTGGGGCGTGGTGATGACAAACCGCGTAAAGGTTTCATGCTGCCCCACGCGCAGCGTGGCCCCCAAGGCCTGTGGGACCATGACGGTGGCAAAAAGGGCGATGAAAACAAAAAAGGAAAAACGTAAAGCCATATTATCATTATTGCGTCGGCATTTTCACATTCCCTAAAATTTGACAGGGGGTCAAGAATGATATAGCGGTGGAGATGAATTATTTCTGAAATGTTGCTGAAACGTGATTCTTTATGCGCACTCGCTTTGCCCCTTCCCCCACGGGTTTTTTGCATTTGGGGGGGGCGCGGACCGCCCTGTTTAACTATTGTTTGGCCAAGCATAAGGGGGGTGCGTTTTTGCTGCGCATCGAGGATACGGACCATCAGCGCTCCACCGAAGCCGCCAAAGAGGCCATTTTGGATGGGTTGACCTGGCTGGGCTTAACGCCCGATGAACCCACCGTCTATCAAAGCACACGGGCCCCCCGCCATGTGGAAATCGCCCATCAGTTGCTGGCGCAGGGCCGTGCCTATCGGTGCTATGCCACGCCCGAGGAATTGGAAATCATGCGGGAGGAGGCCAAAGCCACGGGTCGCCCCGTGCCCTATGATCGCCGCTGGCGGAATGTGCCTGAAAAAGACCACCCCACGGATCGGCCCTTTGTGATTCGGCTAAAGGTCCCCTTAAGGGGGGAGATGATCCTGTTTGATCATGTGCAGGGGGCGTTGAGCCTGCGCTATGATCATTTGGATGATATGGTGCTGCTGCGGGCGGATGGCACCCCCACCTATATGCTGGCGGTGGTGGTGGATGATCATGATATGGGCATCACCCACATCATGCGGGGGGATGATCATTTGAACAATGCCTTTCGCCAGCGGGCGCTGTTTGATGCGCTGGATTGGCCCATTCCAGAGCTGTATCATATTCCCCTGATTCATGGACCGGATGGGGCCAAACTCTCCAAACGTCACGGCGCTGTGGCTATTCAGGCGTACCGCGATCAGGGCATTCTGCCCGAGGCCATGATCAACGCCCTGTTGCGTTTGGGCTGGGGGCATGGGGATCAGGAGATCTTCTCCCTCAACGATGGCATTGCCCATTTTAGTGGGTATCATTTGGGGCGGGCCCCGTCCCGTTTTGACCCGCAAAAGCTCCTGTCGCTCAATGCCCATTATCTGCGCACGGTGGATATGATGGATCGGGTGGCCCCTTTGCTGGCGCCCCAGTATCCCGATGCCACGCCGCGCCATTGGGATTGGCTGCGCCAGATGTTGCCGCATTTAACCCAGCGGGCGGAGCGTTTGGGGGATGTTCTGGCCCTGTGCCCCCCCTATATGGGTCGTCCTGAAAAGGGACAGGCATGGACCCCCGCATTTGCCGCTATGGCGGATCAGATCGCCCCTTTTCTGGCATCCCTGCCCCCCCATCAGTGGACGGAAGAGGGATTGAGCCATGCCCTGAAAGGTTGGGCCACGGATCAGGGCAAAAAACTGGCGGATGTGGCCATGCCCCTGCGTATGGCCATGACGGGCAGCACCGCATCCCCCAGTGTGTTTGCGATTTTGGCCATTTTGGGACGGGACGAGGTCTTGGCCCGTCTTCAGTAGCCCCCCTTCCCTGCCCCGATCAAGGCAAAGGATTCAAATCCATGCCATCGGGGGCATCGGTGAAGGAGGTGTCTATGCCGCCCTCCTCACAGTAAACCTGCAGGGTTTTTCCGCGCCCACGACCATCTCCATCGCCGCTGTTGGCCCATTTCAGGGCGATACGGTATCGTGAGAGATCCCAAAAGGGTTGTTCGGGGGCGATATGCTCTGGAAAGATAACATGAACCCCAACATCGGTGCCATCTTCGCACAGGCGCACAATGTCGCGGTATTCCTCCAGCAGGGCAGCTTGATCCTGCGCATGAACAGGGTGGGGCCAAAGGGTGAACAGCAGGCTAAGCCACGTTGTTTTCCAGCGTGTCGCTTTCCAGCGACTGCAAGCGTGATTCCATTGATTGTGCATGATCCGTCACCGTTTTTTCTAAAACACTGATACGCTTGGCCAGCGCCAAAATCAAGTTGGCCATTTCCTTTTCCGCCTTTTGGGATGATTCTGGGGCGGGTTGATTCAAAATCAAATCCGACAGCCACGCCCCCATGGTTTTGTTGCTTTGATGGGCCAGACGTTTGGCGGCCTGTTTGGCGTCTTCGGAAACGCCTTTAACGCTCCAGGGGGTGGTGAGGGCAGCAACCATGGTATGAACCGAAATCTTTTTTTATGAAGTCATACTTTAAACCAAAGTATGACCCCTAATCAACCCAAAACAACGTTTGTGTCAATAACAAGTAAAGATGTCCGATGAGTTGACAAGTGATATGTCCGAATTGGGTTTATGTTTGGGGTAGCTTTTTATCCACAAATCCACAGCCTTTTTAGGGATCTTTCATGGATCCCTTTGTTGTTGTGGCTGTGGAATTGTGGGTAAAAAGCGTTGTTGACGGTGTGTTTTATGGCTTGATCGAACCATCTGCGTGGTATTCGCCGATGCAGAGCGGTCCGTAAAACAGGGCTTTTGCGCCATCAGGATAGGTGTTGACCTGCACTTGGGCTTTGACAAAATGGTGTCGTTCGGGGCTGGCGGGGATTTGCAAGATTTGCCCATGAATGCGTACCGTATTATCGTTTTGGACCGTGCGTTCTTCTTGTTTACAAAGGATATTTTTTAAATCTAGTCCTGATGCGGGGACAAAGGCACTTTTGTCACTGGCGGGGGGTTTGCCGAATTTGGCGTTATGGCTTGGGATATAAATCTCGCGCAGGTACCGGTTGGCCTGGTCCATGTCGGTGATGCCCGCGATTTTTAATTCGGGGACCAATCGATCCTGAATCGTCCCAAACGCCCGCTCGCTGCGACCCCGAGCCTGGGGAGAATACGCCGCAATATGCTGTATACCAAGCTGTTTTAGAGAACGCCCCACTTGGGTTAGGTTCTGCTTATCCACTTTACCTCCACACACGGGGGTTACAAAATAATGACTGCCCCGATCGGTGTAAAAAGAACAAAAAATACCATAATTTTCAATCACTTCATGGATGCCCAGAAAGGAACTCTCTGTGCCTTCTTCCAAAACAAAAAAACCCGATAAAATCTCGGATGTGGCATCATCCAAGGTAACAATCAAATCCCAATAAACACCCTGAATCCACTCATGTTTTGACCCATCTTGATGGACCATCATCCCCCGCATGGGACGACGTTCCCGACGAAGACGATGCGGCCCACCACGATGGGATGCCTCCACCAAACCCTCTCTTTTTAAAAGAGAATTTATCCAACTGTAACTGCGGGTCAGCCCATGATTCTGAACAGCAAAATCATGAAAATGCGCTACGCTAAACTCACGATATCGTTCTCGATAAAGACGGGTCATCACCTCAACCTCGGCATCGGCAGCCTTATGAGGACTCACGCGACCCACACGACCATCCCGTAGCCCCTCAACACCATGCGCATCATACTCCTGACGCAAACGATAAAAATGCCTCACACTGCAACCCAACAACGCAGAGGCCTCCCTCGTGTCCAAACTCCTTGATTTGTAAAGATTATAAACATTCTCAAACGTCGACATCCGTACGCCCTCAATCAGAGCACGACCCCGCATAACCATCCAAACCTCCCTTATGGAAAATAAATCCCCCATAAGATAATTCGGACATTTAACGTGCTAACTAATC
>JBJTVN010000019.1:0-2288 GCA_046081225.1 Alphaproteobacteria bacterium | reverse complement strand
GAGAAGCCATAACGCTGGATACATTTGATGGGACGGTGTTGGCGGCGGCCAATCCTGTTTTGCATCGCGCTGGTCTTCAATTTTTACGTGAGTGTTGATGCGTTTTTTTGTTTTGTTTCTGCTGTCTTTTTTTGTGTCCTGCGGGGAAACGTCGCGGGCAGACTCTTTGGCCCCATCCCATGCTTTGGCCCTGCATGGGCAGCCCAAATACGGGGCAGATTTTCAGCATTTTGATTATGTGAACCCCAAGGCCCCTGTGGGGGGGACGTTGAAAATGGCGGCCTTGGGCACGTTTGATACGCTGAATCCCTTTTTGCTCAAGGGGGTGGCGGCGGCGGAAGTGATGGGGAATGTGTTTGAAACCCTGATGGTGCCCTCGCTGGACGAGCCCTTTAGTCGCTATGGCTTGATTGCCAAAACGGTGGCCGTGTCGGGCAACACGGTGACCTTTACCCTGAATCCCAAGGCCCGTTTTGCCGATAACAGCCCCATCACGGCGCAGGATGTGGTGTTTTCCTTTAAGCAGCTCAGGCAATACGGCCAGCCCGCCTATCGCAGCTATTACCGCGAGGTGGATCATGTCGCCGCCCCGTCAAAGGACCGCGTGGTCTTTACCCTGAAAGACGGCCACAGTCGGGAATTGCCCCTGATTCTGGGCGATCTACCTGTGATTTCAAAGACCTATTACACAACCCATGATTTTAACAAAACCACTTTGGTGCCCCCGCTGAGTTCCGGCCCGTACCGCATCGACACCGTCAAGCCTGGGCGTCTTTTGACATTAAAACGTCGCGCGGATTATTGGGGGTGGGATTTGCCGGTGAATCGGGGGATGTATAACTTTGAAACCCTGAACATTCCCTATTACAGGGACAGCGTTGTGGCGCTGCAGGCGTTTAAGGGGGGCGATCACGATGTGCGTTTGGAAAACATTTCCAAACTTTGGGCCACGGCCTATGATTTTCCGGCGGTTCAGCGGGGGGATATTCGTGTGGGGACTGTGGAGGACGGCCGCCCCGCCCCGATTCAGGGCTTTGTTATGAATCACAGACGCCCCCTGTTTCAGGATCGACGGGTCAGAGAGGCCCTGAGTCTGGCCTTTGATTTTGAATGGGTGAACAAAACCCTGTTTTTTGGGACGTATCGCCGCACGTTCAGTTATTTTGGGCATACGGATTTATCGGCCACGGGGCTGCCTTCACCAGAAGAGGTCGCCTTGCTGGCCCCCTTTCGGGATCAACTGCCGCCAGAGGTGTTCACCCAGCCCTTTACCCTGCCCGTGTTGGGCACGCCGCAGGCCAGACGGGCCAGTCTGGAAAAGGCCGATGCGCTGTTAAAACAGGCGGGATGGGGGGTGCGGGATGGCCAGCGGGTGCAGAACACAACGGGCACCCCGTTTCGCTTTGAAATGCTGATGGATGACAATACGTTCGAGCGCGTGGCGGCCCCCTTTGCCCGCAACCTGAAAACCTTGGGGATCACCATGACCGTGCGCATCGTGGACAGTGCCCAGTATCAAAAGCGGCTGGAGGCCTTTGATTACGACATGACCCCCTTTGTTTACCCTGTCAGTTTGTCCCCGGGGAATGAACAGTACGCCTATTGGGGATCCCGCTCTGCCAACGTGACGGGGGCCCAGAACATCATGGGGATTCAGGACCCCGTGGTGGATGCTTTGACCCAAGGGCTGCTGCGGGCCAACACGCGGCAGGAACTACGCACCTACACCCGCGCCCTGGACCGCGTTTTGCTGTGGCAGCACCATCTGATTCACCACTGGCGGCTGGGGCAATACCGTCTGGCCCATCGGGCGTGGCTGCAACACCCCCAGAGCCTGCCCCCGTACAGTCTGGGCCTGCCCGCGCTGTGGTGGGATGGGGGGGGGAAAACGCCTCAGGGGGGCCGCTGATGGTATCCCGCATCGGTTGGTGTATGAGTTCACCCCAATTGAGACCTATTTAAAAAGCTTTTTCTTCGAATGACGAAGTTCTGGAACGCATCTACATCGGCCGCCGTTTTAAAAACGACAGCGAGCGGCTGGAAAAATTGTTTGAGATGTGATACCGAGATGAGCACGAAGAAAAACGGAACATAATGCAGGCCAGTACTATGATTTCTCCATCTTCCATGTTGGATATTATTGAGCGTATAGAAAAAGTCCTATGGAATAAGTTTGAAACAAAAAAATACCAAAACGTTAAACGCTACATCTCGCGCTGGTATGAAGATGAGCACGATAACCGTGGAAATTATAATGGAAGAGCCCCTTGCAAAATTAGATAGATTGG
>JBJTVN010000018.1:0-1552 GCA_046081225.1 Alphaproteobacteria bacterium | reverse complement strand
GCCCTCCTGAAACCTCAATTCCTCCTAGAATTATGCAATTTCTAATGCAATCGCCCTGGAAGTGTTCATGCATCCCATTGACAGCACGGGCATCCCCACTATACTAACCTCATTCTTTTTTTGGACACGGGCCTTTAGAGTCTTTATGAAAAAAAACCGTCCTCTTTCCCCGCATTTGCAGGTTTATCGCCTGCCTTTGGCGGCTGTTTTGTCCATATCGCACCGGATTTCTGGGGTTGTTTTGTCCCTGTCCACCGCGGGGATGGTCATCATGCTGGCTCTGCTGATGTTCGAGCCGTTTGTGTATAATCAAATCCTTGATTGTCTGAAAACCACTGTGGGGAACATTGTGGTGGTGGGGTTTGTTTTGGCCTTTTGGTATCACTTTTGCGCGGGGCTGCGGCATTTGATCTGGGATATGGGGTATGGATACGATCTGGCGGCTGTTAAAACATCGAACATTTTGATTGTGCTTGGCACGGTGGTGCTGACTTTGGGAACACTTTGCAGGGTGTATTATGTCTGAGATTCAACGATCCTCTTTGGGGCGGGCCAAGGGTTTGGGCTCTGCCCGTTCGGGAACAGGGCACTGGTGGGCCATGAAGGTTTCCTCCATCGTGTTGTTGCTGCTGGCCCCGTTTTTTATGGCGGGCCTTGTGCATCTGTCCACCATGCCTTTTGATGCGGCGCGGGTGTGGTTGGCCCATCCTGTGCGGGGGCTGGTTTTGCTGGCGTATCTGTTGGTGTCTTTGTGGCACAGCTATTTGGGCCTGCGCGTGGTGGTTGAGGATTATGTGCACTGTCCCAAAGCAAAACTGTTCAGTTTGCTGTCCCTGAAGGTCGTGCATGGGGTTTTGATGCTGGTTGCGGCCTATACGGTGATTGTTTTGGCGGCTAAGTTTTAGGAAAAAAAGGAAGTTGTTCATGTCCCAGGCGTATCCTTTGGTGGATCATTATTATGATGTTGTTGTGGTGGGGGCTGGCGGCGCGGGTCTGCGGGCCACCATGGGCATGGCGGCGGCGGGTTTGAAAACCGCCTGTGTCACCAAGGTGTTTCCCACACGCAGTCACACCGTGGCGGCCCAAGGGGGTGTTGCCGCCGCGCTGGGCAATTTGGACGAAGACAGCTGGCAAAACCATATGTACGACACCGTGAAGGGATCGGACTGGTTGGGCGACCAAGACGCCATTGAATACATGTGCCGTGAAGCCATTCCCGCCATTTTAGAGCTGGAACATTTTGGGGTTCCGTTTTCCCGTACGGATGATGGAAAAATCTATCAGCGTCCCTTTGGGGGCCATACGGTGAATAAGGGTGAAAAAATGGCCCGTCGAGCCTGTGCGGCGGCGGACCGTACTGGCCATGCCATTTTGCACACGTTGTACCAGCAATGTTTGAAATATAGCGCTGAGTTTTTTGTGGAATACTTCGCCATTGATTTGCTCTTTGACGAAGAGGGCGTTTGCCGTGGGATTCTGGCCCTGTGTATGGAGGATGGGACCCTGCACCGCTTTTTGGGGCACAAGACCGTTTTGGCTACGGGGGGCTATG
>JBJTVN010000017.1:0-1821 GCA_046081225.1 Alphaproteobacteria bacterium | reverse complement strand
GTTTGGGATGGACGCTTTTTTATATTCAGTCCGCTCAAAATGATTCCATTTCGGGAATAACGGAGGAGGGACAGGCGCTCACACTCCCCCGCTCTGCTTTGGCATGGAAAATGCGGGTGCCCAAGAAGGCTGGTCAGCCTTTCCTGCCCATCACCTCTTTTCAGGATATTGTCTCTGCTGGGGATATTGTATGGATCATGAAGGAAACTGAAAAATTCCCCCCTGCAAAAGGAAACAAAACCACTGAAACCCCAAAGGCCACGTGGATTCTGCAGCAAATCCCCAAAGTCAACGGGGCCATGATGGTTTTGGATCCCCACACGGGACGGATTTATGCCATGGTGGGGGGGACATCCTTTGATGGAAGTGAATTCAACCGTGCCACACAAGCCACGCGCCAGCCTGGATCGTCATTCAAGCCCTTTGTGGCCTTGGCGGCCATGGAATCGGGCTATGCCCCCAACAGTCGCCTTTTGGATGCGCCGGTGGTGATGGAAATTTTGGGCGCAGATCAGGATCGTATCTGGAAACCCAGCAACTATTCCGGTGATTTTTATGGCCTGACAACCCTGCGGCGGGGTATGGAGCTATCCCGTAACCTGATGACCGTCCGTTTGGCATTGGCCATCGGGTTAAAGCCCATACAGGATGTTGCCCATCGGTTTGGGATTTATGATAACATGCCCCCCTATTATTCCTCAGTCCTTGGATCCAACGAAACAACCTTGTTGAAAATGACCCAAGCCTACGGCGAGCTGGTCAATGGCGGCAAAAAAATACGTCCCTCTCTGGTGGACCGGATTCAAGATCGATACGGAAAAACCATTTTTCGCCACGACAATCGCCCCTGCGCAGACTGTTTGCAGAAAACATGGCAGGATCAGAATCCCCCTATCTTGCCTGATGATCGGGAAACTCTGGCGGATCCCCGCCATGTTTATCAGGTTGTGAATATCCTCAGCGGGGTTGTGGCACGGGGGACGGGGGCCAAAATTGGCGCAACCTTTCCGGGGTATGCTTTGGCGGGAAAGACAGGAACCACCAACGACAGCCGTGATGTATGGTTTTTGGGCTTTTCCCCAGATCTGGTGGTGGGGATTTACTATGGATACGATCAACCCCAAACCTTGGGCCGCAAAGAAACGGGGGGCAGCGTCGCCGTTCCCGTGTTTATTGATTTTATGAAAACCATTTTGCCCACGATGCCGTCCGTGCCGTTTCGGATGCCGTCAGGCATTCGTTTGGTGTCCACGGATTTGCAATCGGGTGTTGTGGTTCCCCCTGATACCCCAGGCAGCATTGTTGAGGCTTTTATCCCCGGTCAAGACTTAGAGCAAAAAACCGTACAGGTCCCTGGCGACAGCACGGGTCCGTCCTCAGAGGATACTGGGGAATCTCCAGACACTTTGGATGGAACCTACTGATGCGTTCTCTTCGTTTGTTGGCTTACTTGGGTTGTCTGCTGATTCTTTTGATGGGTGCCAGCCCCTTTGGCACAGCCCAGGCGGGGCCCAGTCTGATTCGGGATGCAGAGGTGGAATCCGTGTTACGTGATTTTTCCACCCCTGTGTTTGAGGCCGCAGGACTTCACCCCCAAAGCATTCGCATTTTTATTGTCAATGATCCGGCGGTGAATGCTTTTGTGGCTGGGGGACAAAATATCTTTTTTCATACAGGCCTTTTGACCAATGCCAAACGCGCGGACGAGGTAATTGGGGTCATTGCCCACGAAGTGGGCCACATTTCTGGTGGCCACTTGGCCCGTACGCAGGATCAATTGAACAAACTCAGCACGCCCCAGATCTTAACCTATGTTTTGGG
>JBJTVN010000016.1:0-1007 GCA_046081225.1 Alphaproteobacteria bacterium | reverse complement strand
GCCCTCGATGCCCTGAATAAATGGTCCCATCATGCCAAAGATCAGATGGGGCGGGACCCCATTTTGTATATTAAGGATGGTCCCCCGCTGAAGGCCCTGCAGTCCCTGCTCGATGCAGAACATAAAGTCACGCATCTTGTTCTGTGTTTGGATTCTGGCAGTGTGGCGTCACGGGATTTGTTACAAAGTTTGATTCAGACCATCAAACAATATCCCGCCATTCCCTTTACCGTGATTCCCTCGCCCCATGGATAGCCCCAAAGTCATTCTTTTGAACCTGTACCAAAAAGCCAAATGCTGTGATGACGATCTGTTGTCCCTGCAGCAGGATTGGTGGGATCATTTGATGGCGGGGGCGGGGGCCGCCCCCCTCACCGTGCGTAATTATGGTCAGGATTGGCTGGGCTTGTTGTCGTATCTTAGCCAACTTTATCAACGCCCAATAGACAGAGGGGCTTTGCAGGTTCTGACCCATCAAACCGTCCGTGATTACATGGGACACAAACGATCCGAGGGGGTTAGCCAAAGCACCTTGGCCCGTTACGCCAGCAGTTTCCGTCATTTTGCGCGTTATTTGCATGATAGGGGCTTTGTGATCACGGCCTTTGACGCCCTGCGGATTCGCCAATCCAAGGAACGCCTGCCCAAAGCCCTGCCCCCCGATACGTTTCGTCGGTTTCTTCACAGCCTGAATGCCCGAAAATCCAAAAGCCCCCATCCGTGGGTATGGGATCAAGCGGCGTGTCTTCTGGCCCTGATGTATGGTGCAGGGCTGAGGATTTCGGAGGCCCTTGCCCTAAAACCCAAAGACATTCAGGGTGACACCATCACCGTCATGGGCAAAGGCAGCAAACCCAGACAAATCCCCTTGCTCCCTATTGTGCAAACGTTTTTACAGCACCATCATGCCACGTGTCCTTTTGTGTCGGAGGAAAGGCTGTTTTGGGGGGTGCAACACAAACCGCTGCAACCGGCTGTGGTGAATCGATGGTTCAAATCTTTGCTGG
>JBJTVN010000015.1:0-2389 GCA_046081225.1 Alphaproteobacteria bacterium | reverse complement strand
GGGGGATGTTTAGGATAGAGTATAGGAGGGGGGTGTGGCAATCCCTGACGTTTTAAACCCTAGGAATACTGTTGGCCGATACGATAACCCAAAAAAGACAGATTCCCTGTAACATCCATCACATTTCCCAAAACATCCCCCCCCCAACCCCCTTGCCTTCTGGTCATCTATGTGTTATACATGTATTACACTTTACAGAAGGAGGCCCCCCATGCTCGTGGTTCGTTTGCCCGCGGATGTTGAACAGCGTTTGACCGATCTGGCCCAGAAAACCGGCCGCACCAAAAGCTATTATGCCCGAAAGGCCATCCTTGAGGCCATCGAGGATATGGAAGACATGTTTCTGGCGGCAGAGCGGTTGCGCGAAAAAAATCCCACGTTGTCGTTACACGATTTTAAAAAAGAGGTGATGCTGGGCCATATGGACCATTGACATTGATGTGGGCGTTAAAAAGGATATCAAAAAACTCTCCTCAACCGAGCAAAGTCGTATTTTTGATTTTCTGGAAAACAAGCTGGCCCACCTGAAAAATCCCCGTTCTTCTGGCAAAGCCCTAAAGGGACCCTTCCGATCTTTATGGCGTTATCGGGTCGGACATTACCGCATTATTTGTCGTATCCAAGATCAAAAACTGACCATTCTCGTTGTGGCCATCGGCCACCGCAGAGAAATTTACAAGGACTGACCCCACGCACCACCCCCCTCGCTTGCCAGACAAAAACGCGATAGAATGGCCCGCATCGTGAATCAAACCATGGGTGATCAAGATGACAGGTGCTGTGGATACGTTTCGTGCCCCCGTGTGTGTGGCGGGGGGGGATCGGTTGGGGTTTTTGCAGGGGTTGATGACACAGGCCATCACGCCTCAGGCGGCGGCTGTTTATGGGGCGATTCTGACGCCTCAGGGGCGGGTGGTGCATGATGCGTTGATTGTTTATACCCCCGATACGGTGCTGGTGTTTGTGGAAAAGGGGCGTCTGGGGGATGCGGTGACGCTGTTGAACCGATACCGCCTGCGGGCGGATGTGACGCTCAGCACACCGCCGGTGGCGCTGTGGCGCAGCCCTGATTTGGGGCCGTCCACCCCTTTTCCCGATCCGCGCCATCCCGCCTTGGGGGCGGTGGGCTGGGGGCCAGACACGGGGACAGAGGGCGATCTTTCGTGGTATCACCGCGCCCGTATCCTGCATGCCGTGCCCGAGGGCGCTTTGGATATGCCGGTGGGGGAGGCTCTGCCCCTAGACTACGGTCTGGACCGCTGCCACGGCATCGCATGGGACAAGGGCTGCTACATGGGCCAAGAGGTCACCGCCCGCATGCATTACCGCACCTTGGTGAAAAAGCATCTGGTGACGGTGGCCCTGCATCACCCCGATGACACCGCCGCCCTGCCCCCCGCCTTTACCGATCTGCGGGATGCGGATGGCCACATTCAGGGCCTGATGGCCTCCTCCCTAGGGACAGGGCAGGGGGCCATGGGGCTGGCCTTGGTGAAAAAAGACACTTTATGGCCCCTGTATGGGGACGGGGTTGGGGTGGTGCCCCTACCCCCCCGACCGTAACCCCTGCAAAATCAGGGCGCTGATTTGGCTTTGGCTCAGGGCAAAGCCCGCATCCCCCCCATCGCCTTGGGGGTCCATCAGGCTTTGGGTGGCCCCCGCTGTGGGTCTCAGGGACGACAGGGACGAAACAATCTGATCCCGCACCTGTTCCCGAACCTCTTGCCGTAACAGGGATTTCACTTGATTTTCAAACAAGCCCTGAACCTCTTGCTGAATCCAATCGCGGATGCTGTCCCTGCCTTGGGACACACGTCCCGTTTTGCGACTGTCGCGGGGTGTGGCTTCGGTTAAGTATTTTGCCATCATGATTCTCCTTTGTTGACAAATAATAATATGGTGGATGGGGGAGGGGGGACTCGGGCAACAGACAACAGAGTGCCCCCACTCTATCTCTCCCTTGGGGAAAACACAGAACCATGCTAGACCATTTGGAATAGACATCCCAAGCCCCCACACCCCATGCCCCCCAAAAAAAACCGCACTGTGGCCATTGTTGGGGGGGGATTGATTGGGTTGTCGCTGGGGTGGTGGCTGGGGCGTTCGGGGTGGGATGTGACGGTTTACGAGGGCGCCCCTGATATTACGCGCTCGGCGGGGTATGCGGCTGCAGGGATGCTGGCCGCGCAATTGGAACAGGAACCGGGGGAGGAACATCTGGCCCCCCTCTTAGCCCGCAGTCAGGGGTTGTGGCCGGCCTTTCGGGATGCCTTGGAATCCGACAGCGGCCTGTCGCTGGATTACCAAGCGGGGGGCACCCTGATGGTGGCCACAGATGCCAACGGTCTGGGGCGGTTGCGCCATGATCAGGCGTACTTGCGCCGTTTGG
>JBJTVN010000014.1:0-1581 GCA_046081225.1 Alphaproteobacteria bacterium | reverse complement strand
AAACCTGTGATAGAGTCCCCCGACACCCTTGTGTCTGATGCCAACACCACCAACCCCCCGATGCCCGATGATGACGCCGTTTCTTTGTCCCCCGACGCCCAGTGATCTTGCCCCCATAGGCATAGCCTTGCCGCGGGATTTTCCCAAGTTTACAGGTCTTGCTTTTGATTCCCGCAGGGTGCAAGCGGGCGATGTGTTCTTTGCCTTGGAGGGGGGCGAGGTTGACAGCATGGCCTTTGTTCCCGATGCCGTTTCCCGCGGGGCCGTGGCGGTGGTGGCCTGCCACCCTGTTGTTACCGATGTTCCCGTGGTTGTGGTGCCGTCGGCGCGGTTGGCCCTGAGCCTGTTCTGCGCCGCCGCTTTTGCGCCCCAGCCCGAAACCGTGGTGGCCGTCACGGGCACCAACGGAAAAACCTCCGTGGCCAATTTCTGTCACCGCTTGTGGATGGCCATGGGCCTGCCCTCCGCCGCCATGGGCACGTTGGGGGTGCAAACCACGCGGGATTTTGTGCTCTCTGACAGCTTAACCACACCCGATCCCATTACGCTTCATCGACACCTCAATCATCTGGCCCAAACAGGCATTCAGCACGTGGCGCTGGAGGCCTCCAGCCACGGCCTGCACCAACACCGGCTGGATGGGGTCAAACTCAGGGCTGCCGCATGGACCAACTTCACGCAGGACCATTTGGATTATCACAAAACCTTTGATGCCTATTTTGCCGCTAAGGCCCGTTTGTTTCTGGATCTCCTCACCCCCCCCCATACCGCCGTTATCGGGGCGAATTTGCCCGATACGCTAGAGGATGCCTGCCGCACGCGGGGCCTGAGCATCCTTCGCCTGGGGCGGGATTTGGACATTCAGGATTTGCAGCCCACGCCGCAGGGGTTGCAGATGACGCTGGTCTATCGCGGGGAGAGGGCCCCCCTGACCCTGCCCCTATACGGCACGTTTCAGGCGGAAAACGTGGCCGCCGCCGTGGGGTTGTTGCTGGGGTATGGCCATGATTTTGGGGATATTGTCTCCGTTCTGCCCCAGCTGCGCGGGGTGGTGGGCCGCATGGAAAATGTCCATAGCGGCGATATGTCTGTCTTTGTGGATTATGCCCATACGCCAGATGCCTTGGAAAAGGCCCTGAACCATCTGCGCCCCCATACCACAGGCCGGTTGTGGGTGGTTTTTGGTTGCGGTGGCAACCGCGATGCAGGCAAGCGTCCCCTGATGGGGGCCGTGGCCCATCGTTTGGCGGATGGGGTTTATGTTACGGATGACAATCCCCGCTTTGAAGATGCCGCCCTGATTCGTCAGGCCATTATGGCGACCTGTCCCAATGCCATCGAAATCCCCGATCGCGCCGCCGCCATTTATGCGGCGCTGGGGGCCGCCAAAGCCGGCGACACCGTCATCATCGCTGGCAAGGGCCACGAGCAAGGCCAAATCATCGGCCAAACCACCATCCCATTTTCGGATCAGGCCACCATTCGTTCTTTTTTTGGGGAATAAGGAGAGCCCATCATGACCCTATGGACCACACCAGAGATCAACGCGGCCCTTGGGTTGCGATGCACCCAGCCCCTCAG
>JBJTVN010000013.1:0-1780 GCA_046081225.1 Alphaproteobacteria bacterium | reverse complement strand
TTTCCTTATTTCCAGCCACAACGTTGCTCCCACCCCCGCATTTTCCTTTTTGTCTCAAGGGGTCCGCTTCGCCGGTGCGAAAAAAGTCGTCCTCGCAGGCTGCGCTTCGCGCCTCCTGCTGCGGTATTTTTTTCGCCCCGCACACTGACACAAAAAGAAAACCGCCCCGCCCCGCAACGTTTCTCAAATGAAAAAGGAAAAAACACCGCTGCGCCGCCCTAAACAACCATCAACGCATGAAACGGCAGGCCAAGCTTTTCCCGCCCCCCCAAATCGGAGAGCTCCATAATCCCCGCGGCCATGGGCACGTTTGCGCCGCATTGACGCAGCAGTTTGATACTGGCGGACAAGGTGCCCCCCGTGGCCAAAATATCATCCACGGCCACAACCGTATCCCCTGCGTTGACACGACCCGATTGAATTTCCAAGGTATCCACACCATATTCCAAGCTATAGGTATAGGAAATGGTACGCCCAGGCAGGCGACCCCGTTTGCGAATCAAAACAAAACCACAGCGCAGCTTATACGCCAAAGGGGCCGCCAACAAGAACCCACGGGATTCAATCCCCGCCAACATCTGGGGACGATGGGGGACAATGGCCTCTGCCAAACTGTCGATGGTATAGGCCCAAGCTTCTGGATCGGCTAAAATCCCCGAAATATCATAAAAGGTCACCCCCCGCTTGGGGAAATTGGGAACCTCTGTTACATAATCACGAACGTTCAGCACAAAGGGGCCCCCTCACCTTGTTTATGATTTTTTTCTTTGCAGGTCAATACGATACGTGAAATCACTGCCGTTGGTTAACACCAAACGCTGAAAACCTAGGTGATAAAGGAGATCCAGCGTATTGTAATCCCCCGCCTCTTTATGGCCCTGTAACAGGGGCAACAACCGCGCACTGGCGCCAAAACGGTTCAACCCCGCCCGTGCCTGATAAATGTTTTCCAGATACTTTTTCTGGGCAGCCACCGCCACCAACGTGACATCATCTTTTCCCGCCGTAATCACATAATAACGGGGGGCATAACCGTCTTTGCCGGTGGAAACGTTGATCAAATCCACATAAAGACGGCGCTGGCTGGGGCTGGCTTGTGGATTCACATCAAACTGGGCATTGTAAACATGGGTCACCGTGGGCTTGGGGTACGCCGCCACGCTGTTAAAGTCTGTGGTGGCAGGACGTTCTGTCCATCCCGTTTGGGGTGATCCTGTTTGTGTTGTTTCACACGCACTCAGGGACAAAGCAGCCGCCAAAAGACCAGATAAAAAAAAAGCCTTCACCAAAGAAATACGCACGTTCATAAAAAAACCCTAGTTTTTATAATAATGAGAACCGCAGAGGCATCCAAAAATACCACACTCTCGGCCCCCCGCAAAGGATATTTGTCTCAGCATAATTTGTCTTGGGATGTTGGTGGGCGCATTCCCCCCCCTACGACACCAAGGTGCAGCGTCCCACCAACGGGGCAGAGGTCTGGCGTTTCACTTGGGTGCCCACCGTGGGTTGGCGATTGTGTTGCAGGTCCTCGATCAGGGTGACAACGTTGGTGTCTGTCAAGTCCTCATAGAAACCATCATTGACCTGCAGGATGGGGGCATTGACGCAGGCCCCCAGACATTCCACACGGGAAAGGGTAAAGCCCCCATCCTGTGTGGTTTCTCCTATGTTGGCCTTCAGATGGTTGCAAACAGCTCTCTCAAGGCTTTCGGCCCCCCGCAACCAGCACGGCGTGGTGCGGCAAAATTGCAAATGATAGCGCCCCACGGGCTTTAGG
>JBJTVN010000012.1:0-3282 GCA_046081225.1 Alphaproteobacteria bacterium | reverse complement strand
ACATATATTTATTAGTCAAGCATTTTATGAAAAAAGTTTTGCCGCCCTTGGGGGGGATCAATCCCCCGTGGCGATGCGGTCCACCAGTTGTTTGACGGTGGGGATAAAGCCGTTTTTGTAAAAGGGATCCGACGCAAAGCGATAGGCGTTGTGGCCGGCGAACATCAGTTGGTCCTCGGTCTCGCCCCCGTGGGCGATGTCCTGCAGGGTTTTTTGGATGCAAAAGGACCGAGGATCGGCCCGCTTGCCTGTGGTGCCCTCTTCGTTCTGGGACCAGTTGCTAAAGGCGCAGGCACTCAGGCACCCCATGCAGTTGATTTGATCTTCGCGGATGTTGGCGGATTCCGCGGGGGTGACAAACACCACGGTGGTGTCGGGGGTTTTCAGGATGTCTGTATACCCTGCGGCCACATAAGCGTCGGCTTTGGTTTTGTCCTCGGGCGTTAAATAAATCACCCGCCCCCGCGCCCCATGGGCAAAGGGCACACTGTGGGCGCCAAAGGGCTCTGAGGTAAAGGCCACCTGACGCTCGGATCGGGTTTTTAACCCCTCCAAAAAGCGGTTATGCACAGCCGAAGAATAAAATCCCGTGGGACTGAAACGATTCAAATACACATCCCTTGGTTTCAGGTTCAGCAAACGGTGTTTCCATTGATCGGAAATGGGGCTTTCCTGGGTCAGCAGGGGGCGGGTTCCAAATTGAAAGGCAATGGGGCCAATTTCGGGATTGTCCAGCCACGCTTCCCATTCCCGAAGATACCACACCCCGCCAGCCATAATGATGGGGATATGATGCAACCCCACACTGTTCATCAGGGTCCGCAAATCCCGCACGCGGGGATAGGGGTCCTCGGGGATGTTGGGGTTTTCGCTGTTGCTCAGGCCATTGTGGCCGCCGGCCCGCCATGGGTCTTCGTAAACCACGCCGCCCAAAAGGTCGGAAAATTTCTGATACGCCCGTTTCCACAACGCATTAAACGCCCGCGCCGAGGACACAATGGGATAATAATACAACCCATAATGGGCGCAAATTTCCGCAATGCGGTACGGCATACCCGCGCCGCAGGTCACGCCGTGGATCAGGCCCTTGGTCCCCTCTAAAATGCCGTGCAAAATCTGCTCGGTGGCGGCCATTTCCCACAAAACGTTCATATGCAAACGGCCACGGCCGCCCGCCATATCATGGGCGATGCGGGCCTGACTGATGCCACCGCGAATGGCGTAGGTGATCAATTCTTCGTGGCGTTGCCGGCGGGTTTTGCCGTGGTAAATCTGGGGAATGACATGCCCATTTTCATCATAGGAATCCGCATTCACCCCAGAAAAGGTGCCCACACCTCCTGCGGCGGCCCATGCGCCAGAGCTTTCGCCGTTGGATACGGAAATGCCTTTGCCACCCTCAACAATGGGCAAAACCTCCGCACCGGAGATACGAAGAGGAGAAAGAGATTTCACGGGTTCAAAGCCTCATAAAAAAAACAACAATGGCTACCTTAACAGCAAAAACATTATTCGCAATGATCCAGCCCCAGGCTTTTCATTTTTCGGTGCAGGGCCGAGCGTTCCATGCGAATGTTGTTGGCCACACGGGAAATGTTGCCGTTGTGACGCAGCAGCTGGGCCTGCAGATATTCCCGCTCGAACACGGCCCGCGCATCCCGCAGGGTCAGGGCCATCAAATCCTTTTTGCGTTCGCTTTTTAAAATCATGGGGGCCATGTCGTAAATCTCTTTGGGCAGCAAATCCACCGTGATGGGGTCACGGGCCCCACCGGTGCCCATGATCAAAAGCCACTCGATGGTGTGCTTGAGCTGGCTGACGTTGCTGGGCCAAGAATACGCCTGTAACGCCGCCATGGCATCTTGGGAAAAAGGCCGCTCGGGCAATCCCAAAACAGAGGCACACATCTTCATAAAATGATTGGCCAAGGGAATGACATCCTCCCGACGGTGGGCCAGGGGCAGCATGGGGATGCAGACCACATTCAGGCGGTGATATAAATCTTCGCGCAGACTGCCATCCGCCACCGCCTCTTGCGGGTCCCGCGCTGTGGAGGCCATAATGCGTACATCCACCTGCACGGGGTTCTGTCCCCCCACGCGGGTGAATTTTCCATCCTGTAAAAACCGCACCAACTTGGCCTGAAACACGGGGGGCAAATGGCAGACTTCGTCTAAAAATAAGGTTCCGCCGTGGGCCTGTTCAAAAAAACCAACCTGCCGTTGGTCGTCTGTTTCCGTCCCCATAAACCGGTGATCCGCGTGGGCATTGTCCTGAAAAAGGGTACAATGGGCCACAACAAAGGGGGACTCTTTCCTGCGCGAGACCCGATGAATCTGACGGGCCAACAGAGTTTTGCCCGTTCCTGAGGGGCCTGAAATAAATACACGGGCATTCAGGGCCCCCACCTTGGTTACCGTGGCCTGCAGCTGCTGAATAAAGGGGGAATGCCCCACAAAGGCATCTTGGGCAAAGGCCTGTTTTCTCAGGCTTGCGTTTTCCTGCAGCAAAAACTGCATTTGAAACACGCGGTCCAGAATGTGAAACAATTTTTCTGTTTTAAAGGGCTTTTCGATAACGTCCTCCGCCCCCTTTTGCATGGCTTGGACGGCGATTTCTATGGTGGCATGCCCGCTCATCATCACAATGGGCAGGGGGGGGTGGTTGACTTTGAACAGCGCCAACAGTTCCAGTCCATCGCGGGCGCTGCCCTGTAACCAGATATCCAGCAAAATCAAATGGGGCAGGCGTTGGGACATTTCATGTTCTGCCTCTTCGCTACTGCGGGCGACACGAACGGTATAGCCTTCGTCTTCTAAAATGGCCCTCAGCTGATCGCCAATATCAGCCTCGTCATCAATAACCAAAATATCCTTTGTCATGCAGCACAATCCTTAGGGCTGGGAAGGTAAAGTTATAACCACACGGGCCCCCTGTTTTTGACCATCTGCGTCACAGATGTTTGACAGTGCGACGTTCCCCCCGTGTTCGTCAACAATTTTTTGCACAATGGACAGCCCCAATCCCGTGCCCATGGCCTTTGTGGTGCGATAGGGTTGAAAAAACGGCGATAAATCATCCAGCCCATCAAACCCTGTGCCGTTGTCCTGAATGCTCAGGGACACCGTGTTGCCCTGATGGGTCAAATCACACGCAATTGATCCATCAGGGCAACACGGTGTCCCTGAGCATTCAGGACAACGGCACAGGGTTTGATGGGCTGGATGATTTATCGCCGTTTTTTCAACCCTATCGCACCACAAAGGCCATGGGCACGGGATT
>JBJTVN010000011.1:0-20039 GCA_046081225.1 Alphaproteobacteria bacterium | reverse complement strand
AGATAGCCGCACACCCGCCACCGAAAACAGGCGGGGGGAGCGATCGTTGGCAAAATAACGGGCCTCATCAAAAACCCCATAATTGGGCAGGGCTTGTTTGGTTGTGATGTCCTGAATGCCCCCCTGAAACAGCAAAGCCGCCGCATTATATAGCTTCCCGTTTTCACGCCACGGTGTCCCCACAATCAGGGGGGGCAGGTCTACGCTTTTTTGGGCCAAGCTGCCCAGGGCCTCTTGATTTTTGTCGATGAAATGGGGCACCAACAGCCAATCCTCAGCAGGATAACCACACAGGGCCAATTCGGGAAAAACAACCAGATGGGCCCCTTGGGCTTTGGCGGTTTGGGCGTGGGACAGAATACGGGCAACGGCCCCGTCAAAATCCCCTATCGGCGTGGCCATTTGGGCCAAATAAAGGGAAAAAGAACCCATGGGGGGTTACGAAACCTCCCCTTTTTTTAAAACCTCGATTTCCATTTCCGCAGAGCGCAGACGGTTTTCACAGAGCGTTTTCAGGGACAATCCCCGCTGGTACGCCGTCATCATTTGATCCAAAGTTAATTGCCCCCCCTCCATGGCCTGCGTGATATCCGAAAGCTCTTGCAGGGCGGCTTCAAAAGAAAGTTCATCGAGCGGGGTCTTCATAAAACAATCGTCTAGTGGTGAAAAATATCGTCCTGACCATCGCCCCACCCCATCAGATCCAACTGGGCACGGGTGGGTATGAATTCAAAGCACCGCTGGGCCATGGATAAACGATGTTCCCGCTTCAGGCGGTCCTCTAAAACAGCCCGCAGGCGATGCAGGTGCAGAACATCTCCGGCGGCGTAGGTTTGCTGCTCTTTGGTCAGGGAGGTGTTGCCCCAATCGGAACACTGCTGTTCTTTTTTCATCTCCAGCCCCAACAGTTCGTGACACAGGGCCTTTAAACCATGACGATCCGTATAGGTCCGCACCAACTTGGATGCGATTTTTGTGCAAAACAGGGGGGCTGCCACAATCTGCAAATGATGCAACATACTGGCCACGTCAAAACGGGCAAAGTGGAAAATTTTGGTGCGCTGTGGATCCGAAAGGAGGGCTTTTAAGCGGGGGGCATCAAATGTACCTTGGGTAAAATGCACCAAATGAACAGACCCCTCGGCATCCGCAATCTGAACCACGCACAAACGATCCCGCAGGGGATTCAGACCCATGGTTTCTGTATCCACGGCCAAATCGCCTTTTAACACCACCGTTTCGGGCAAATCATTCTGGTGATAGGTCAGGCGCATGCAAAGTTCCTTTGTGTCGTCTGTTCATACTTTTTTTACCTTGTTTTGTCTAGAGTAGACCTGCCTTTAAGAAAAAAAAGAAACCACCAAAGGATCAGCGGCCACCATGCGCATGAAAACCTTTTCGGCTCCCTCCATGAGCCAAGCCCTGAAACTGGTGGAAGAGCACCTGGGCAAGGATGCCATCATTCTGTCCTCCGAAGAAAATGCCAAAGACAAGATTGTTCATGTTACAGCGGGTCTGGATCCCGATTTTGTCACCCGTCCCGTTGTGGTGCGTTCAGAAACCCCCACCCAATCGCCAAAGGTCGTCCGGCCAGCCTTTCTGCCCCCGCCCACACCCGTAAAAATTCCCGATGCCGTTTTGGATACGGTGTCTGGATGGCTGAAACAACATGGGTTTTCCACGAATCGGATTGTGCAACTGTTGCAACCCTGTGGTTTGTTCAGTGATTCTGATCCCGATGCGGCCAGTGTTTTGTCGTTTTGTCTGGGGCGTACAGTGCGCTGTACGTCCTTTTGGGAAACCGCCCATCATAAAAAACCTGTGGTGTTTTTAGGAACACCAGGGACGGGAAAGACCGTGGGTGTGGCCAAATTGGCAACACAGGCCCTGCTGCATGACTTTAAACCGATTTTGATATCCAGTGATGTGACCAAAGCTGGGGGGATTGAACAACTGGAAAACCTGACCCGCATTTTAAAGTTGCCTTTGCATATCGCTGAAGACCCACAGGCCCTGACGCAAACATTGCGCCATTTGCCTGACACAACCCCCATTTTAATCGATACACAGGGCATCCATGCCTATGACGATTTGGCCATTGCCCGTTTTCAAGAGCTGTTTCCCGCAGACCGATTTGGCTTTGTGCTGGCATGCGCACCTCAGGATCATGAAGAGGATATTGCGTTGCTGCTTGAAAAATTGGGGACGGCCTATCATCCCTTGGGGCTGCTGCCCACCAAGCTGGACACATCCAGAAAATGGGGACATCTGTTGCAAACGGCCATGAGTTTTCGTTTGCCATTGTTTGAACTGGGGGTTTCTGCCAGTGTCACCCATGGACTGATGGCAGCCCACCCCGATACCATTGCCCGTTTTTTTCAAACCCATGAAGGACCAGCATCGTGACAGGAACCATCATTGCCATTGCTTCGGGAAAAGGGGGGGTTGGCAAAACCTTTTTTTCCATTTCTCTGGCCACCGCTTTGGCCCAAAACAAACGCCGTGTGCTGTTGTTTGACGGGGATTTGGGATTGGCGAATGTTGACATTCAAATGGGCGTTGTGCCCCAAAGCGATCTGAGTTTGCTGTTGCGAGAGGATGTGGACCCCCTAAGCCTCATCGAGCATCACAAGGAAACAGGGGTTGATTTTTTGGCGGGCCCGTCGGGGTCCGATACATATGCGAATCTCAGTGCGGGGGAATTGGCCCTATTGGCTAGAAAACTGGAAAAGCTGCGGGCCCATCATGATACCATCATTTTTGATCTGAGTGCGGGTGTCAGCAAAACCGTGTCTATCTTGGCCAGCAGTGCCGATAAAATTTTGATGTTGTTTACCCCAGATCCCACGTCCCTGACCGATGCCTATGCCTGCGTAAAGGTTTTTCACCAAAAAAAAGTGTCAGACCGTGTCCATTTGATTGTGAATATGGCTTTGGATCGTGTGCAGGCGGCCAAAACCTGCGATACCCTGCTCAGGGCCTGCCAAACCTTTTTGCAGATTAAACCTGACTACTTGGGTTTTATCCCCAGAGACAGCCACGTGACCATGGCCATTCGCGCACAAAAGCCCCTGTTGCTGCATGCCCCCAACTGTACGGCGTCCACAGCGGTTCGGGATATCGCCCAGAGTCTGACCATGGATTAACGGTAGAACCATACGCCCACGATTGTAGATCGTGTTAAAAACCGTTATAGTGGCCGCTTTGATGATCAAAGCAAAAGTTCATGTCTTTTCTGTCCTGCCACCCTGCCCTATCCCCCCTTTCGGGGACCGTTGCCATCCCGGGGGATAAATCGTTATCCCACCGCGCCCTGATGTTTGCCGCCTTGGCCCAAGGGGAAACGACCATCACGGGCCTGTTGCCCAGCGAAGATGTATGGGCCACGCGCATGGCCTTGGCCAGCTTGGGCGTGGATTTTCGGGATCATCCTGATGGCACCGTTTCCGTGAAAAGTCCAGGGTATCAACAGTTTCATGAACCCGAAGACATCTGGAATATGGGCAATTCAGGAACCAGCGCCAGATTATTGATGGGCATGGTGTGTAATTTACCCTTTCGGGTGTTTATGACGGGGGATGCGTCCTTGCGGAGACGTCCCATGGGGCGCTTGGTACAGCCTTTGTCCCAATTTGGGGCCAACATCACCGCCCGCCAAGACAAAAATCTGCCCCTGCTGATTCAGGGCGCAACCCACCCTGTACCCATAACCTATACGCTGCCTGTGCCTTCGGCGCAGGTGAAATCTGCCATCCTACTGGCGGGGTTGATGTGCCATGGGGAAACCACAGTGATCGAGCCAGAGCCATCCCGCGATCACACCGAACGCTTGTTTGCCTATTACCAGATTCCCCATCGCATTACGCAGGATCCTCAAAGGGTCCGATCCATCACGGTAACGGGTTTTCCTGAAATTCACCCCCGCCCCCTTCAGGTTGTGGCGGACCCGTCATCGGCGGCTTTTGTCATGGTCGCCGCGCTCTTGGTTCCCAAAAGTCACGTGGTCATGCCCAAGGTTGGCCTGAATCCCCTGAGAACAGGCCTGATTGACACACTGCGCGACATGGGCGGGGACATTCAAATCCACAATCAAACCGTTGTTTCTGGCGAAGAGGTCGGGGATATCGTGGTGCGTGGCAGCGCCCTGCACGGGGTCACCGTGCCGGCAGAGCGTGCCCCCCGCATGATTGATGAATATCCTATCCTATCTGTGGCGGCCGCCTTTGCCGAAGGTCAAACAGATATGCACGGCCTATCAGAACTTCGGGTGAAAGAAAGCAACCGCCTGCAGGCCATTCTGGATGGTCTTTCGGCGGTGGGTGTGCGGGCGGAAAGTCATGGGGATTCCCTGACGGTTTATGGGCAAAACACCGTTTCCGGCGGTGCCACCATCGCCACCCATTTTGACCATCGTATGGCCATGAGCTTTTTTGTCATGGGCCTGCGCACACAATCCCCCATTATTATTCAGGGCTGGGAATCCATCAATACCAGTTTCCCAACCTTTTTGGATTGTATGCGAACAATCGGGGTCAACTTTGCCATCACCCCCGAAAAATCCCATTGATTGTTTATGTGAAACGAAAGAAACCTCTTGACGATGCATTCCCCGATTCTGCCCGTTTTTTCCCCCTTTCCCATTCCCTTTGTTCGGGGGGAGGGGGTGTATCTGTATGATGCCGCTGGTAAACGGTATTTGGATTTCGGCAGCGGGGTTGCGGTGTCGTCTTTGGGGCACAGTCACCCTGCTGTTGTGCGGGCCATCACGGAGCAGGCCCAGCGTGTTCTGCATGTGTCCAACTGGTATCAGATTCCTGAACAGTACGAAGCGGGACAGGCCCTGATTGCCCATACCTTCGCGGATTATGTGTTTTTTGCCAACTCAGGCACGGAAACCATTGATGGGGCCATCAAACTGATCCGACAGTACCAGATTTACCACAAACACCCCGAACGCTATCGCATCATCACCATCAAGGGGGCCTTTCACGGGCGCACCTTTGCGGCCATGTCGGCATGCGGCAAAAACACGTTTCCCCCTGATTTACCGGGATTTGATGCGATCCCCTTTGGGGATTGGGATGCCTTGGAATCCGCCATCACCCCCCACACGGCGGGCCTTTTGATTGAACCCATTTTGGGGGAAGGCGGCATTCTGCCCGTGCCCCTGAAACAACTGCGCCGGTTGCGGGATTTATGCCATCAGCATGATCTGGTGTTGTGTTTGGATGAAATTCAAACGGGCATGGGGCGCACGGGCCATTTGTATGCCCATGAAGCCGCTGGCATCGCCCCCGATGTGTTAACCACGGCCAAGGGACTGGGGGCTGGTTTTCCTGTGGGGGCCATTTTGGCCAACGCGAAGGTGGGGGGGTGCATGCAATCGGGTATGCATGGATCCACCTTTGGGGGGAATCCCTTGGCGTGCAAGGTGGTGTCCGCTGTTTTGGCAGAAATCACGCGCCCCGCATTTTTGGACCATGTCCGCACCATGGGACAGTGGCTTTGGGATCAGCTGGAGGCCCTTACCCAAACCCACCCCCATGTTTTCCCTCAGGTCCGCGGGGCGGGATTGATGCAGGGGCTGGTGTGCGGGGACGCTCTGGATAACCGATCCGTGGCCCTCGCCCTGATGGACAAAGGTCTGTTGGTGATTCCCGCAGGCCAAAACACCATCCGCCTGATCCCCCCCTTGATCATCACAAAGGATCACATTGACGAAGCCCTTGCCATTTTGGGTGATTTTTGCAACAATCACTCTTTTTCGTGTCGTTAACACACCCCCTGACCATGATCCGTCATTTTTTAGATTTGGATGCTTTGGACGCAACGGCTTTGCGTGCGCTGTTGGACCAAGCCCTGACCCTGAAACGCAGCCCCACGTTTCCCGATGCGCTGCGGGGCAAAACGGTGGCGATGATTTTTGAAAAACCCTCAACCCGCACCCGCTTTTCGTTCGAGCGGGCCATTCACGATCTCGGGGGCCACGCTATTGTCGTGAACAAAAACGATATGCAGCTGGGACGCGGGGAAACGGTTGCAGATACGGCGCGGGTTTTGTCCCGCTATGTGGATGCCATTGTGGCCCGCACCTTGGACCATCGCACCTTGGTGGACCTGAAAACCCACAGCACCGTTCCCATCATCAATGCCCTGAGCGATCACAGCCACCCCTGCCAGATTTTGTCGGATGTGTTGACGGTTCAAGAGGCTTTTGGCCCTCTGCCCCACCCCCGCATCACGTGGATTGGGGACCCTAACAACGTGTTTTTTTCATGGTTGCAGGCGTGTTTGATGTTAGGCTTTCCCTTCACCCTCAGCTGTCCCCCTGCCCTCTTTCATGATGATTTAAAACAACATTTTTCTCAGAACCCGCTTTTGACGTGGAAAGAAAACCCCCTCAAAGCCGTCAACGGTGCCCATGTTGTTATGACCGATACGTGGGTTTCCATGGGGTGCCCGAATCCTGGGGCCCAAATGCGCCTCCTCACCCCCTATCAAGTCAATGAAACCGTGATGAAAGAGGCTGATCCACAGGCCATTTTCCTGCATTGCCTGCCGGCTGTGCGGGGCCAAGAAGTCACCGACGCCGTCATGGATGGCCCCCAAAGCCGCGTCTTTGATCAGGCCGAAAACCGCCTGCATGCCCAGCGTGCTCTGTTGTTATGGTGCCTGCAAACCCCCAGAGCCTAATCATGGACCCCGTGTGTCTGAAAGAGGGTCTTTTGGCCCTGCAATCCGGCGCCCTCGTGGTGATGCCCACGGAAACTGTTTATGGGCTGGCGGCGGATGCGACCAACCCCAACGCCATCGCCGCCCTGTATGCGGCCAAAGGACGCCCCAGCAGCAATCCCCTGATCGTTCATGTTGCGGATAAAGCATCAGCCCAGCGTTGGGGGGTATTCTCAGACACGGCCCACGCGCTGGCGGATGCCTTTTGGCCTGGGCCCCTGACCCTCGTTGTGCCCATGACGGCTGAGGCCAAGGCCCGCATCGCCCCCGCCGTCACAGCGGGACATTATACCTTGGCCCTTCGTATGCCCCAGCATCCCTTAACGCGGGAGGCCTTACGCGCCCTCCCCTTCCCTCTTGCCGCGCCCAGTGCCAATCTCTCCAATCAGCTTTCCCCCACACGGGTGTCCCATCTTCATCCCCAACTGCTTACCCATGTGGCCCATGTTTGGGACGGAGGGCCCTGCATCCAAGGCATAGAATCCACCATTGTCCAAATTATCGGAAACACCTGGGCATTGCTGCGCCACGGGGTTTTAACAGAGGAGGACTTAATCGCATTCCTGAAAACCCCGCCCCTTTCCGCCACCACCCCAGCCCCAGGGCAATCCCCGCGCCACTATGCGCCGCACCATCCCATGATCCTCAACAGTTTGTCGGTGGGACCACGGGATGCCCTGCTGGCCTTTGGCCCCCACGTCCCTGCGGGGGCAATGATCACACAGAACCTGAGTGTAGGGGAGAATCTAAACCAAGCCGCCGCCCGTCTGTTTGACACCTTGCACTGTTTGGATGCGCTGTCCTGTGAGCGTATTATGGTGATGCCCATTCCTGATAAGGGGGTGGGACTGGCCATCAATGAACGCCTGAAAAAAGGGGCCGCGGGATTTCATGGGTCGCACTCCTAAAAAATCCAAACCACAAATCTTTTTTCTATGATTTTGGCCTGAAACCATTGCTTTTTGTTGTGTTATCCCTACAATAGCCTTCCTTTTATCGCTTTCTTTAAGGATTTTTTATGTCGTTGACCCTTGCCCCTTTGCCCTTTGCCCTTGATGCCTTATCCCCCCATATGTCCCAAGAAACCCTTGAAATTCATCATGGTAAACACCACAAAGCCTATGTGGATAAACTCAACACCTTGATTCCTGGGACCAAATACGAAGAAAAAACGCTGGAAACCATCGTCACAACATCCTTTGATGCGGGCGATCATGCTGTCTTTAACAACGCAGCCCAAGTGTTCAATCATGACTTTTTTTGGGCCAGCCTGAAACCCCAAGGGGGCGGCGAGCCCACGGGGTCCCTGCGCACCGCTTTGGATGAAAAATTTGGCAGTTTTGATGCCTTCAAGGCCGCCTTCAAAGAGGCCGCCTTGGGACAATTCGGCAGCGGATGGGTCTGGTTGTGTTGTAACATCGATGGTTTGGCGATTACAAAAACATCCAACGCCGAGACACCCTTGCTGGTGAATTCCCGTTTGTTGATCACCTGTGATGTTTGGGAACATGCCTATTACGTGGATTACCGCAACCGTCGGGCTGATTTTGTGGATGTTTTTCTGAATCATTTGGTCAATTGGGATTTTGCCCAAGCAAACTATGATGCCGCAGTCGCCCATTTTCAAACCATTTTGGAAAAACAACAGGCCGCCAGAGAAGCCCTGGATCAGGACGCGGCCTAAATCCTTCTGGGCCTGTAGTTCAGCGGTTAGAACGCGCCGCTCATAACGGCGTTGTCGGGGGTTCGAATCCCTCCGGGCCCACCATGGCGTTTGTTGGGGAAAGCTCAAATGGCTTATGACGTTCTTTGTCAGCGTTTTCGGGATCTTTGTGCAGCCCCCAAAGATCCCGCCCTTTATATCGATTTTTTAAAACAAACCCAGAATGCATCTCTGGAAACCCAATCCTGTATTTTAGAGGCTATGCTGGAATGTGCCCTGCCCTGCCCTGTTTTTCCCGAAGCCATTGATGTTTGTGGCACTGGGGGCAGCGGATTGCATAAACGCAACATTTCCACGGCGGTGGCCTTTGTTTTGGCATCCTTGGGGGTTCCCGTCAGCAAACATGCCAACCGCAGCGCCACGTCAAAATCTGGTTCTGCGGATGTCTGGGATTGCTTGGGATTGCCTTTTTTAACGGATCCCGTGTCTTTAAAAACACTTTATGATCGCCATCATCTGGCTTTTGTATTCGCCCCCCTGATGCATCCTGCTTTGGCCCATTTCGCCGCAGCCCGCAAAGCGCTTGGTGTGCCCACGGTGTTCAATCGTCTTGGTCCCTTGGCCAATCCCACCCGTCCAAACCATCAGTTGCTGGGGGTGTCGCAACAGGGGTGGTTGTCTGAAACGGCTTCTCTTTTACAAAAACGTTCTATCCGCCGTGCGTGGGTGGTTTATGGCGACGATGGGTCCGACGACATTGCCCTGCATCACCCAACAACCATCTTGGATGTTTCCCCTCGTGGCATCCTGCCCCTGCGTTTGGATCCCAAAGATTTTCCCTTTGTCCCTGCAGACCCCGAAGGATTACGCGGGGGATCCCCTGAGGACAATGCCCAAGCCCTTCTTGCCCTATTGCAGGGAAAAACCCCAGACGATGCCTATGGCCAGAGCGTTACCATCAATGCAGCCGCGGGTCTGATAATCACCGGACATACCTCAAGTCTAACAGAGGGCTGTGATCGGGTTCAAAGGGCTTTGAGGGAAGGCAAACCCTACGCCCTTTATCAGGCCATGAAAAAGGACCTTTCGTCTCTATAGCGCCTTAAACCGCTTCCTGAAACACATCTTGGGTGTCTTCGGGGGTCTCTTTATGGCCTTTTTTCAGTTTCTGAAGTATGGCCGCTAGGGCCACGGGGGTGATCCCCTCTAAGTTACGGGCTTCCTCCATGGTTTTAGGACGCGCGGCAGAAAGGCGCAGGCGCTCTTCGGCAGAAAGACACACCAAACCTTCATATGAAAATGTCTCAGGAATCCGTTTTTGCCGATGCTCCGCCACCATGCGCCGTTCCTGATCGTGCCGTTTTAAATACCCTGCGTACAGGACTTCACTTTGCAGGGTATCAAACAAGTCCTCAGAAAAATCAGCATTATGCCCATTGTGCCGCAGCATAGCCAATGTATCCGCATACCAACACAAAGGCAGCAAGGAATAAAGTGAACATTCGCTTTTTCTATCCTCCCCTGTCAAACGGCTGCTTTGATCGGGGGACAATTTTAAACCCGCCATGATGTCTTTCCAATGCGTCATCATGGAACACTTGTTCACAAAGGCATTTTGGCGCTCTTGACCCACAATCCCTTGATGATAACCCCATGCTGTCAGGCGCTGATCCGCATTATCGGCCCGCAAACTTAACCGATACTCCGCACGTGAGGTGAACATGCGGTAAGGTTCCTGAACCCCCTTCGTCACCAGATCATCCACCATAACCCCCAAATAGGCTTGTGAACGATCAACAACAACCCCATCCCGTCCCGCAGCCCGATGGGCCGCATTTAACCCTGCAAGAATACCTTGGGCTGCAGCCTCCTCATAACCCGTGGTCCCATTGATTTGTCCGGCTAGAAAAAGACCCTCTAGGGTTTGGGTTTCCAATGTTGGTTTCAACGCCCGCGGGTCCATGTAATCGTATTCGATGGCATAGGCGTATTGTTTGATTTTCACCCGTTCCAAACCGGGGATGGTTCGCAAAAAGGCCTCTTGAATAGCATCCGGCAAAGAGTTGGAGAGACCGTTGGGGTAAAGCGTTGGGTCATTTAACCCCTCAGGCTCCAGAAAAATCTGATGCCTGGATTTATCAGCAAACCGAACAATTTTATCCTCGATGGATGGACAGTATCGCGGCCCTTTACCAGAAATATGGCCACCGTACAGGGAGGATTCCTGCAAATGATCCCGCAAAATGGCGTGCGTTGCCTCTGTTGTATAGGTGATGAAACAATCCGTTTGAGGGACTGTAATGGCTTGGGTTAAAAAAGAAAATGGATAGGGGCGGGCATCGGCGTTCTGACGTTCCACTTGGCTATAATCCACACTATGGGCACACAACCGTGCGGGGGTTCCCGTTTTTAAGCGCCCCATGGGAAAGCCCTGGGCATAAAACCAATCCGCCAAAGGAAGGCTGCTGCCCGCCCCCATACGCCCCGCCGGAAATGATATTTTTCCCCGATGAATCATACCCCGCAAAAAAGTCCCCGTGGCCACAACCACACTGCCACAGGCATAGAGCTGCCCATTCACGGTTACCCCGTGGACTTTTCGATTTTTGATGGAAAGGGCTGTGGCTTCACCCTCAATAACCGTTAACCCTGATGTTTCAGCGACATATTTTTGGACAGAGGCCCGAAACATAGCCCGATCCGATTGGGTTCTGGGGCCCCGAACAGCGGGGCCCTTGCTGCGATTTAACAGGCGAAACTGAATACCACTTTCATCGGCAGCCTTGCCCATAATACCATCCAAGGCGTCAATTTCCCGCACCAGATGCCCCTTACCAATCCCCCCAATGGCAGGATTGCAGGACATCTCCCCAAGGGTATCCCGTCGATAGGTGATCAGGGCTGTTTTCGCCCCCATACGCGCAGCGGCAGCGGCGGCCTCAACGCCCGCGTGCCCCCCTCCGATAACCACAACATCAAATAAGACCTGAGACATGGCGCTTTCACGTGAAAAATTTAGGTGCTTTTTAGTGATTATTTGCCGATGCAAAATCCTGAAAAAATACGATCCAGAACCTCTTCCTGATCCACATCGGACATCACAGGGGCAAGAATTTTCAAAGCATCATACAGGATCTGAACCCTGATTTCCAATCTTTTTTCTTCAAAAGCATTCTTCAACGCCACAAGGGCCCGATCCAAAACACCCTTGATCACATCGCCCCGATCTGGTTGTTCTAGGGCTGATGAAAACTCTGTTTCTAAAATTTCCAAAACAGCCTTTTCTAAATCCTGCAATCCGTGACGGCTTTGGGCAGAGACAATCACAGCGTTGTTTTGGGGATCATAGGAAAACACATCCGCCTTGGTCAAAACTAGAATAACATTCGGGGAACGGCATTGTGTCCTAAGCGTGGCCTCTTGATGGAGGGTTTCCCGATCCAACATCAACAGGGTGATGGTGGCCGATTGTTCCTGATCCCGCGTGCGCTGAATCCCCATGGACTCTAGGGGATCTGATGTTTCCCTTAGCCCCGCTGTATCCATCAGGCGCACGGCATACCCCCCCCAATTCACCAGAACCTGAACCACATCCCGCGTGGTGCCCGGAATATCAGACACCATGGCGTAATCTTCGCGGGCCAAGGCATTCAACAGGGAGGATTTTCCCACATTCGGGGGACCCACCAAAACCACAGAAATTCCGGTCCGCATCATCTCTTTTTTTTCATAAAAATCATGGTACTGTTTGATTTTTAAAAGAAATTCTTTTATATTTTCTGACAGGGCATCTTCCAAATCTTTAGAGATATCATCTTCATCTGGAAATTCCAAAGAAGCCTCCGCATCCCTGAACAGCACAAGCAAATGTTCACGCAAAGCGTCCCAATCCTCATGAACCCCCCTCAGGGTTTGGCCCGTCATTTGGGCCAAGGCCGCCCGATACTGCTGCTGCGTTTTGGATTCGATCAGATAACGCACGCCCAGCGCTTGCTCTAGGGTCATTTTTCCATAAAGCACCGCCCGTCTGGAAAACTCCCCAGGGTCAGCCAAACGCAGATTGTTGTGATGAAGATAAAAGCAAAAGCGATCACTCACATATTTTCCAGCATGCAAACTGATCTCTGCTACATCTTCGCCTGTATAACTATGGGGGGCCGGATAAAACACCAAAAGGGCGCATGGGTCTATGATCACCCCCGATTGATCCCTTAAAGCCACCTTATAACTATGACGGGGTTGAAAGTGAGAGCGCCCTGTAACGGCCCGAAGGGTGGATAAAACCTCTGGCCCAGACAACCGATAAAGAGAAACAGCCCCCCCCACAGGCGTCAAGGGGGCATAGATGGTCTGCGTATCCCTCATCGACGCGACACACGATAACACAGGAAAAAGATCAAAACAGCAAACACACCACTGGCCCAAAGCCCAGCATATCCATACAAAGCGCGGTGTCGTTCCATAGGAATCGAGGCCACCAAAACCGCAGGTGTGTCCATATTCAGGTCCTGAACAATACGACCCTTGGCATCAACGATGGCGGTTTTTCCCGTGTTGGCAACACGTATCAGGGGGATACCTTCCTCTATGGCCCTGACTCTGGCTTGGTAAAAATGTTGGTCTGGCCCCCACGAGTCCCCAAACCACGCATCATTGGTCACATTCACCATCCACTGCGCATCATGGGACACAATGGTTCCAGAAAAAAGGGATTCATAGCAAATTTGGGGGGACGCGGGGGGAAATCCCTTCAAGGCCATGGGTTCAACATGACGGGGCCCTGACTGAAAGCGGGGCATATCTTTTTGATTCAAAAAAACAAAAGGAAGGGAAGACAAAAGGGGTACACGTTCTCCAAAAGGCACCAAATGACGCTTGGTATAGGTGGCTAAGCGGTTAAGATGTTCATCCATAACCCAAATTTGGTTTAAACTAACATCTCCCTCCCGCGAGGAAACCCCCATCATCAACAAACGTCCCCCAGAAAGCAAAGATTTCAGAGACTCGGCAAACACAGGATCCTTCATCTGATGGGCATAAATAGCTGTTTCAGGCCAGATGATCAATTTCGCCCCTTGCTGACGAACCGCTTGGGCACTCAGATCCAAAAGTCGTTTTTGATAGGCTGGGGTGTAAAACCCCATGACCTTTTCCTCCTGTGTCCACGATGGCTGAACCAGAGCTATGGTGGGGGAAGGGGAAATGTTGGATGAAGGAAGAGGGGGTGAAGTCTCCCTATCATGCAAAACCCCATATCCCCCACCCGCAACCAGGATCCATACCCCTAGGGTTATCAAGGCAGATTTTTGGGAATGGATAAAAAAGTGAACACTCGCAAAAATAGCCACACTCAGTCCCAAAATGCCCACCCAAGCCGTGCTTTGTAAAACGGACAACGTCCCCCCCAAAATACCCCCCATAAACAGCCAGGGAAAGGGGAGGACCAGATAGCCCCTGATCCCCTCAATGATAACCCAAGCTGCCCCCAAAGCCCAAGACGCATGATGCCTAGGCAAATAACGCCGCACAGCGTATCCCGCTAAACCATAAAGCAATGCCAAAACCAGAGGAATCCCCCAAAGCGCCAACGGAATCAAAGGGGTAGGAAGGGAAGGGAAAAACGTTAAAGCTTGCGCAATCCACCGCAATCCCCATCCAAAATATCCAAAAGCAAAGGCAAAAACCAACCCCCCTGCCAACCGTCTGGATTCAATAGATCGATAAGCCCAAAACAACGCCACCAGAGCGCCCACAGATAGGGGCCACAAGTGATAAGGGGCCTGCCCCAAGGAACAGATCACGCCCAAAGCTAGGCTAAGGAAAAAACCCAATCCCGCGGCCATCATGATTTTTTAAAAATCACCCTCAGGGTTTTCACGCGACGGGCATCGGCATCCAAAATCTCAAAATCCAAATTAGGGCTGATGGTGATCATTTCCCCACGCGCCGGCACACGGGCAACCTTATGAAACACAAGACCAGCGAGGGTATCCACGTCAACGTCGATATCCTCTTTCACCAGATCATCCCTGTCTTCGAAGAAATTTAAAAAATCAATGATTTCCGTTCTGGCGTCAAACAAAAAAACATCATTCCCTTCAGGATTTTCTTCTTTTTTGGGGGAATTCACAGAAACCTGATGAGATAAAAAATAGGTTTCAATAAACGATTCCATCAGCATTTGCGTGGTAACCATGCCATCCACACCCCCGAATTCATCCACCACAATGGCCATATCAATTTTTTGGGAAAACATCTGATCCGCCAAATCCAACAGAGGCTTGGTGTGAGGAATATATTCAGGCTGCTGCAACAGGGATTCTAGGGGTTTTGGGGGATTGGAAACCATCCCCTCCCAAAGATCTCGCAGGCGAACATAGGCGTAAATATGATCAATTTCCCCACGGGTGACGGGAAAAACACACCATGGACGCTCTTTGATGCATGCCAAAATGTCTTGGGGGGTCATATCCAACCTTAGGGCAACCATATCTGCCCTTGGCAAGTAAACATCATAGGTTGTGGCATTGGAAAGCTTTTGAATAAAGGCCTCTAGGGCCCCTTCGTCCATGCCTTCGCCTTCCTCATTCTGGCCGGAAAAGACCCATTGTCTTAGGGATTTAAGCATAACGACCCAGAATAAGGATCGGGAATGCCCAAACGGTTAAGGGCATCAATTTCTTTGGCTTCCATAATCGCGGCGTCATCGTCTGTTTCGTGGTCATACCCCAGAAGGTGAAATATACCATGAATCACCAGATGAGCACAATGGTTTATCATGGGTTTGTTTTGATCCTTGGCCTCGGCCAGCACCGTCTCATAGGCCAACACCACATCCCCCAAAACAGAAGGGTCAGAAAATGGACCCGTATTCGGAAAACTCAAAACATTGGTGGGTTTATTTTTTTGTCGATAGGCAGAATTCAAATCCAAAAGATAATCATCGTGACTCAAAAGAACCGTCACCGTGCCTTTCTGGGAAAACAAACATGATAACTTTAGGGATCGAAGATCCGATGCCAAGGCCCCCCATCGTTTTTCATTCTTTCTTATAATAATATTCATAGATATATAAAATTTTGATGTTGTAGTGAGTGGGGTGAATAAAGCCAAAACACGGATGCTCCCTAAGATATACACAATGTTTGGGGGAATAAGAACGATAAAATAACGTTGTTTCCTCATAGATTTTTATAAAGTGAGCGTTTGTATTCTCTTTATCCCCAAAAGGGTTTTTTCCCAAAACAAAACAGGGGAAAAAAAACAGGAAAAGGTGTACAAAAAATCATCGTTTTAAAAGCAGGACCATTAAGCATGGAGTTACTCACAGAACCAAAAGAAGTGTGTGTTCACTTTGTTTCGGACTCAACGGGGGAGACGGTCACGAAGGTGGCGCGGGCTGCCTTTGCGCAATTTCAGAAAAAAAACATCGTGGAAAATCTTTGGCCTTTTGTGCATACCCCGCGACAAATTTTGCATATTTTAAAAAAAATCGAAGATCAACCCGGTGTTGTGATTTGTACCTTGGTGGATGATCTTTTGTTTCAGGAATTAAAGAAAGGGTGTAATCGTTTGGGCTTGCCTTGTATTTCCCTTCTTGGTCCCCTGTTATCTTTTTTAGAAGGGGAGGGGTGGTCCCGCATTGCCCCCAAAGCCGGACGTCAGCATGATTTGGACGGTGCGTATTTTCGCCGTATGGATGCGGTGGATTTTGCCTTGAATCATGATGATGGCCATGGAATGGATACATTGAATCAGGCCGATGTTATTTTGCTGGGGGTGTCTCGTTCGTCCAAAACCCCTTGCTGTGTCTATTTATCTTATAAGGGGATTAAGGCGGCCAACGTCCCGCTGATTTTAGATGCGCCCTTGGATCAACGGTTAACGCATCTTTTAACACAACCGGATCGTCCTTTGATCATGGGGCTTCTTCAGGATCCCGCATTGCTCAGGAACATTCGCCAAAAGCGGGCTGAACACCTTTCCCATGATTGTGATGATTATACATCAACAGAAATCATTCGTCAGGAAACGTTTTATGCTCAAAAGCTGTTTAAAAAATACAACATTCCCACCATCAGTGTTTCCCGTCGTTCCGTAGAGGAAATTGTGGCCCTGATCATCAGCATGATGGTGACCAAACGGGGGGAAGGGTGAAAAACGCGGCGGGATGGGGTTGTTTTCTTTGGGGGTCAAGGGGCTGGGTGGGAAAAATACCGGACTGAAGACCGCGCAGCGGGCTGAGGGAGGATGATTTTTTTCGGCTCGGCGCAGCGGACCCCTTGAGGCCCAAAGAAAAGTGTGGGGGTGGGAGCCGCGTTCTTGGCGCTTCCGGAAAGGGCCCACCCAGCAGAATTTCCCCCGCGCCTCAAGGGTACGCTACGCCTCATTCGGAAGACAGAAGACCGAGGACGGAAGACGGAATTTTTCGGTCCTCGGTCCTCCGTCCTCCGTCCTTTGTCCTCCGATTGCCTCCACCCCGCCTTTTCCCTATACCAAAACATCATTATGGGGTTATTTTATCTCAACGCCAGCCCCTCCCCCTGAACATCCAAAACGGCGGTGCTGTGATCGGATAGGGTGCCGCTGAGGATGGCCTGCGCCAAAAGATCCTGAACGTGTTTTTGAATCACGCGTTTGAGCGGGCGGGCCCCATAGCTGGGATCAAAGCCCCGCTCCGCCAGCCAAGCCTTGGCTGAGTCCGTGACCGTTAAGGCAATATCCCGCCCCGCCAGCAGGGTGTGAAGACGCTTGAGTTGAATATCCACAATGGCCGCCATCTGGTCACGTGACAGGGGGTTAAACAATAAAATTTCATCCAAGCGGTTGATAAACTCTGGACGAAAGGCCCCGCGGACCCGATCCATAACCAGCGGGAAAATGATTTCCGACGGCGTCCCATGGGGATGACTGGCAATCACATCACTGCCCAGGTTGGATGTTAAAATCAAAACCGTGTTTTTAAAATCCACCGTGTGGCCTTGGCCATCGGTCAGGCGACCTTCATCCAAAACCTGCAGCAAGATATTAAACACATCGTTATGGGCTTTTTCCACCTCGTCAAACAAAATGACGCGGTAAGGGCGACGGCGGACGGCCTCCGTCAACGCCCCCCCCTGTTCATAGCCCACATAGCCCGGGGGGGCACCAATCAGGCGGGCCACCGCGTGTTTTTCCATGTATTCGGACATATCGATGCGCAGCAAAGCCCCCTCGTCATCAAACAGAAACTGGGCCAAAGCCTTGCTGAGTTCGGTTTTGCCCACCCCTGTGGGGCCCAGAAACAAAAACGACCCAATGGGGCGGTTGGTGTCCTGCAGACCGGCGCGGGAACGGCGCACGGCCTGAGACACGGCCGCCACGGCCTCGCGTTGACCCACCACGGTTTGGGACAGGACGGCTTCCATGGCTAGCAATTTTTCCCGCTCGCCCTCCAGCATCTTATCCACGGGAATGCCAGTCCAGCGGGACACAATGCTGGCGATATCGTGATCGGTGACGGTATCATTGGCCAGGCCTTGGGTGGCGGCCTCCAGATCCGAGAGCTTTTTTTGCAATGCGGGGATCTTACCATAGGCAATTTCCCCAGCTTTGGCCAAATCCCCCGAACGCTGGGCGGTTTCTAGGGCGATTTTTAACGTATCCAATTCTTCTTTGGTTTTTTGGATGTTGCCCAGTTGATCCCGCTGGGCCTGCCATTTGGCCGTTTCTGCGGTGGCGGTTTCCGTCAGGGTGGCAAGTTCCTTTTCCAATTCCGAAAGCCGTTTGACAGAGGCCTCGTCTGTTTCTTTTTTCAGGGCCTGCTGTTCAATTTTTAACTGAATGATACGGCGGTCCATATCCTCCAGCGCTTCTGGCTTGGATTGAATCTGCATCCGCAGGCGGGCGGCGGCTTCATCCACCAGATCAATGGCCTTATCGGGCAAAAAGCGATCGCTGATGTAACGATCCGACAGCGTTGCCGCCGCCACCAAGGCATGATCACTGATGCGCACGGCGTGGTGCAGTTCGTATTTTTCCTTGATCCCCCGTAAAATAGACAGGGTTTCGGCCACCGTGGGCTGATCCACAAAAACAGGCTGGAAACGACGGGCCAGCGCCGCATCTTTTTCAATGTATTTGCGGTATTCATCCAGCGTTGTGGCCCCAATACAATGCAATTCCCCCCGCGCCAGGGCAGGTTTCAGCATATTGCTGGCATCCATGGCCCCCTCGGCCTTGCCAGCCCCGACCAGGGTGTGCAGTTCATCAATAAACAAAATCACCTGTCCTTCTTCGGCGGAGACTTCGGCCAGTAAGGCTTTCAGGCGTTCTTCAAACTCCCCCCTGAACTTGGCCCCCGCCACCAGAGCCCCCAGATCCAACGCCAAAACCTTTTTATCCTTGAGACTGTCGGGAACATCGTGGTTGACGATGCGCTGGGCGAGCCCCTCAATAATTGCGGTTTTCCCCACACCAGGCTCCCCAATCAAAACGGGATTGTTTTTGGTGCGGCGGGACAGAACCTGAATGGTGCGGCGAATCTCTTCATCGCGTCCAATGACGGGATCAATTTTTCCCGATGCGGCTTTTTCCGTGAAATCAAGGGTGTATTTTTTCAGGGCCTGATACCCCCCCTCAGCCGCCGGAGAGTCCGCCGTGCGTCCCTTTCGGATTTTGGCAATGTGGGATTCGAGTTTCTCCGCGCTTGCCCCCAAAGTCCGCAAAAGGTCCCCGACGCTGCTTTGGGAGGCCACCAAGGCCTGCAACACCCGCTCCTGCGTGACGTATTGATCTTTATAGGCTGTGGCCAGACGGGTGGCCTCGTCCAAAATCTGGGCGGCTTCCCGTCCCCAGTGCATGTCTGCGCCGCTGCCCGAGACCTTGGGCAGTTTGGCCAGGGCCGCCTCTATCCGCTGGGCCAACAACGCCCCATCCACACCCACCAACAGGTTTTTGGCCAGATCATCCTCATCCGCCAGCAGGGCCGAGAGGATATGCAACGGCGTCACCTGCTGATGCCCCGCACGCATGGCGAGGGTTTGGGCGGTTTGCAGCGTTTTTTGGGTTTTTTCGGTGAATTTTTCGATGTCCATAACAATCCTTGGGTAGGGCTCAAGCCTGCCTAAAGGATATGGGCAGCGTGGGGCTGGGTGTCAAGGTGGGGTTTGGATTCCTGTTCACGGACAATCCGCAGAAAGATCATGGACCCCTTCCGGTGTGTGCAGCATGGTTTTGCCTGTTTTGGTATCCACGGTCACGCTGCCAAGGGGCAGGGTGGAATCCCGGGTCAAATCCTTTTGCCGCAATTCAGGATTAACAGCCAGATCCAGGGATAATGTCTGGGGCGGTGTCCATGATGGGGTGACCTCCGCAGGGACACCCTGATCATCGGGGGTATAGGCCACATCAGGGGGGGGGACATGGTTAACACAATCCCCCGCAAAGGCAGGGAAGGGGGCCAAAACACACATTAGCCCCACACCCCATAAAACAAGGCTCAGGGGGTTACTCACTGGCCTCAGGCGATTCCAAATGCCGTTCATGCAGTCGCGTACCGGCATCCTTAACCCATGATTTAACCAAATCCACGGTGACATCTGTGTTTTTGTACGATGCGGAACGTTCATCGGCGAAGGCTTCCAGTGTTGCAGAGGGTTGAGCC
>JBJTVN010000010.1:0-2050 GCA_046081225.1 Alphaproteobacteria bacterium | reverse complement strand
AACACGACCATCCCGCTCCGTCCTGTGCCGTTTGATCAGGACGCTGCGCTCTGTTAAATCCAGAATCTTATTCTTATTCATACACACCTGATAACACATCCAAACCTATAAAGCTAGAGTTCAGTCGATAGGGGTATATCAAGGGGTGCGCTGCGCCGGTGCGAAAAAAATCATCCTCGGTTTAGCCTCTACGGAGGCTTCACCTTGCGGTATTTTTCCCGCCCCGCCCCTTGATACAAAAAGAAAACCGCCCCGCCCCGCAACGTTTCTTCAACCGTTTTCACCTGTTGCACCCCATAAACTTCACGGCCATAATGCAGGGGTTTTTTAGGGGGATCCCATCATGAGCCTATATCAACATCTGAAAACCGCCAAAACCGAAGAGGATGTCAAAGATCTCTACATCAAAGCCCTGGGCCTGAAAAAGTATCGCAAGGGGCTGGTGGATATTATGACGGAAGAGATTTGGTTCGAGGCCAAGCAAAAACCCACATCCAGCTATGCCATGTTCACGCAGCTGTTGCATTACGTCCATGAATATCAAACCAACGGCGAGCCTATCCCCCCCTTTCTGGCGGTGATTGATTCGGAAAAGGCCGCCCTGATGAAAACAGAGGACGTTCTGCCTTTGTTGGATAAAAAGGGCATCAAATGGGCCCAATCGGCGCGAAAGTACACCAAGGAAACGCTGGATGCCGTATCGGCCTATATCGGCACGCACTTTGTGTCGTTTAAAATCAAAACCCATGAAGATGAATTTATCAAAACGGTCAAAGCCGCCCTGCAATCCGGCACCATCATCCGCACGCAAATCACGCCGGATAATTTAAAGCAGGTGTTTGACAAATGGGTGGACATGATCGGGCGGGAAATTCGGGGCGTGCCCGAGGACCAATACAATCTGTTGTTTTTTGCCGACATCATGAGCGACGGCACAGTCTCCACCCACGACAACCTGCCCGCGCAGCTGCTGCATAAAAACAATTCGCCGGTGTTTGAATTAAACGGAAAGCTATACGAACTGGGCAACAAAGAGGGATACCGCCAGTTTTGGGCCATTTACCACCGCCCGCCGCAACCGGAATACCGCAATTATTTGCTGGAACGCCGCGACAGCCTGATCCCCCTGAATGAACGCAGTTTCAAGGGCGCGTACTATACGCCGCTGCACGTGGTGGACAAGGCCTATAACACCCTGGCGGAAACTCTGGGGAAAAACTGGCAGCGGGATTACATTGTGTGGGACATGTGCTGCGGCGTGGGGAATCTGGAGGTCAAACACAGCAACCCCCGCAATGTGTTCATGAGCACCCTGGACCAGGCCGACGTGGACGTCATGCGGGCCACCAAAACCTGCGTCGCCGCCACGCGGTTTCAGTATGATTACCTGAACGATGACATCACCGACGATGGACGGATTGATTACACCCTAACCAACAAAATCCCCCCCGCCCTGCAACAGGCCATCGCCAGCGGCAAAAAAATTCTGGTGTTGATGAATCCCCCATATGCGGAGGCAAGCAATCATGGTGATGAAAACAAACCCGGCGTCGCCAAAACAAAATGGGCCGTTACGGCTATGAATGATTATGGAAAAGCCAGTAAGTAACGAGCTGTTTACCCAATTTTTAGTGCGTATCGCCAAAGAAATCCCCACCGCCACTGTGGCCATGTTTAGCACGTTAAAATATGTGAATGCTTCGAATTTTGAAAAATTCCGTGAACACTGGAATGCCGAGTTTTTAGACGGGTTTATTGTCCATAGCAAAGCCTTTGATGGGCTAAAAGGTCATTTTCCTATTGGGTTTTTAATCTGGAAAACCGATCAACAGGGAAAGAAAACCCCCATCACGGAAATTTCCGTGGAAGTCATCGACAAAAACGCCAACCCTACAGGGGAAAAATCGTTTTATATACCCCTCGCAAATGAAGAGTACTGTTTTAGGTTGAGGCAAGGGGGGCGTTAAGGACACGGAAGTTGTCCGAGAGTCGGTCGATCCAGTGTTTAGCGTTTTCGGGGAAGGTTTTGTCGAAGAATTCGTTGATTTTT
>JBJTVN010000009.1:0-3477 GCA_046081225.1 Alphaproteobacteria bacterium | reverse complement strand
ACACAGGCGGTCATCACCGTTCCCGCCTATTTTAACGATGCCCAGCGCCAAGCCACCAGAGATGCGGGAAAAATTGCCGGTCTGGATGTTTTGCGAATTATTAACGAGCCCACCGCGGCCGCCCTGGCCTATGGTCTGGATCAAAAATCTGGCGGCAAACTTGTGGTTCATGATTTGGGGGGCGGTACCTTTGATGTGTCCGTTTTGGAAATCGGGGACGGCGTTTTCGAGGTGAAGGCCACCAATGGGGATACCTTTTTGGGCGGTGAAGATTTTGACAACCGCATTATTGATTATCTGGCTGCAGAATTCAAAAAAGACAACAGCATCGACCTGAAAGCCGACCCCTTGGCCCTGCAGCGTCTGAAAGAGGCCGCGGAAAAGGCCAAGATTGAACTGTCCAGCTCTGTGCAGACTGATGTCAATCTGCCCTTTATCACCGCCGATCAAACGGGGCCAAAGCACCTGAATGTGCCCCTGAGCCGCGCCAAATTGGAATCGTTGGTTGAGGACCTTTTGCAGCGCACGATGGATCCCTGCAAAGCTGCCCTTAAAGATGCCGACCTCAAGCCCTCCGATATTGACGAGGTGATCTTGGTGGGGGGCATGACACGGATGCCCAAGGTCCAAGAGTTGGTCAAAGCCTTTTTTGGCAAAGAACCCCACAAAGGCGTCAACCCCGACGAGGTGGTGGCCATTGGTGCCGCCATTCAGGGCGGGGTTTTGCGGGGCGATGTGAAGGATGTTCTGTTGTTGGACGTCACGCCCCTGTCTTTGGGGATTGAAACCTTAGGCGGTGTGTTCACGCGCCTGATAGAGCGCAACACCACCATCCCCGCCAAGAAAAGCCAAGTTTTTTCCACCGCCGAGGACAACCAGAATGCCGTCACCATCCGCGTGTTTCAGGGCGAACGTGAAATGGCCGCCGATAACAAACTGCTGGGGCAGTTTGATCTGATGGGTATTCCCCCCGCCCCTCGGGGTATGCCACAGATCGAGGTCACCTTTGACATTGATGCCAACGGGATTGTTAATGTTTCGGCCAAAGACAAAGCCACCAACAAAGAACAACAAATCCGTATCCAAGCCTCTGGGGGCCTGAGCGATGCTGATGTGGAAAAAATGATAAAAGATGCCGAAGCCAACGCCAAAGCAGACAAAAAGAAACGCGAGCTTGTGGAACACCGCAACCAAGCAGAAACCCTGATCCAAACGGCCGAAAAAAATGTGGCCGAATACGGATCCCACATTTCTGAGGACGAAAAACAGGCCATCCAAACCGCCATCACAGAGCTGAAAGCGGCGCGGGAAACCGATGATGTCTCTCTGATCACAGAAAAAACCAACACGCTGGCCCAAGCCACGATGAAACTGGGAGAGGCTATGTACAAAGCCCAGCAGGACAACCCAGACGCTGCCCAGCCCTCGAACACCAACCAAGGCGAAACCATTGTTGATGCTGATTTCGAAGAGGTCAATGAAAACGACAAAAAATCCGCCTAAAGATCAAGGGGGTCGCAGGGCCCCCTTTTTTTTACGCCCCTTTTCCCATCTTTCCCGTTTTTTGCGCCAAGTGTCGCCCCAGAGCCTTTTGGGACGGTCTTTTCTGATTATGGCCCTGCCCATCGTTTTGGCCCAAGGGGCCACCAGTTATATTTTTTTCAACCACCATTGGGACACACTGGAAAGACGCTTGGCCGTCACTTTGGCCAACGAAATGGTGATGTTGGTTCAGGCAGAGGCCAAAGGCTATCCCCACGTCCCCGACATGGCCGCCGCCTTGGAGATTCAGTTTATACGCAGCACCCCGTCCTCTGGCACCGATGCCAGACAAAGTGTTCTGAGCTGGCTAACCTCCCTCTTTGATCAAGAAGGGATGCTGCGCCGTGAATTGGAAAATCGCCTGCCCTATCCCTTAACGGTTGAAACCAGCAAAAACTGGGTCAGGGTCACGGTGGTTTTGCCCCATCATCACATCACGCTTAGCACCACACCCAAAAAGATTTTTTCCAGTACGGTTTTTGTTTATGTGCTTTGGTCTGTGGGGCTGTGTATCCTGTTGGTTTTGGTGGCTTGGGGATTCATGCGTAATCAAATACACCCCATTCGGGATTTGGCCACGGCCGCAGAGACCTTTGGGCAAGAGGGCAAACCAAAACGTCTAAAACCCCGCGGCGCCCTCGAGGTCCGCAAAGCCACACGCGCGTTTAATACCATGCAGGACAATATCCTGAAGCATGTGGCAGAGCGGACAGAGATGCTGGCGGGCATTTCCCATGATCTGCGCACGCCCCTCACCCGCCTGCGCCTCGCTTTGGAAATGACGCCCGAAGACATCAAACACGATATGCTGCCCGATGTTTTGGAAATGCAGGCCATGATCGATTCCTACTTGGCCTTTGCGCGGGATGATCAGGGAGAAGATTGGCAATGCGTGGAACTCTCTTCTTTTTTGGGCGCGTTGGCCTCTTCTTTTGATCCAGAGCACCTCAAAATTATACCCTGTCATCCTGTCCATGTTCGGGCCAAACCCCTTTTGCTGCGGCGATGTTTGGTGAATCTGATGAATAACGCCCTGACCTATGGCACCCTGTGCACCGTCGGCGTTCAGGACCACAAAGGATTTTTGGACATCACGGTGGCCGACAATGGGCCAGGCCTGACCCCAGAGGCTTTTGAGCGCGCCAAGACCCCCTTTGTGCGCCTGGAAGACGAGCGCACCATTGTGGCAGGCCATGTGGGCCTCGGCCTGTCCATTGCCGAAGACATCGCCAAACGCCATGGGTACCCTTTGCGTTTGGGTGCAGATACCACGGGGGGGGCAAGCATTATCCTCAGGCTGGCCCCATGGTGATCCGTCCCCACAACACCCACGATCTGCCCGCATTGTGGGCTTTGCACCAAAACACAAACCTTTCCCCCTTTCGTCAATCCGAATTTGAGGCTTGGGTGCATCAAAACATGACTTGGGTGGCCGTGCGCGAAGGGGAGCTTGCTGGATTTATTTTGATCCAAGATGCCCCCGATCATCAGGGTGTGCTGCTGTTGGCCGTGGATCCCCTGTATCGCCGTCAGGGCATCGCACGCCGCCTGATGCAAACGCTTCTACCCCTAAAAAAACAGATATTTATTGAGGTTGAGGCCACCAACACCCCTGCCCTGTCCCTTTATAAAAGCCTTGGCTTTGACCCCATAGGGCAAAGGCGGGATTACTATGGACCCAGCCGTCACACAATGGTCCTGCGTTTACTATAAACACGCCCCTGCCTTTTTGAAAGAGAGGTTTAGGTATACCCCTATCGACTGAACTCTAGATTTATAGGTTGGGATGTGTTACCAGGTGTGTATGAATAAGAATAAGATTCTGGATTTAACAGAGCGCAGCGTCCTGATCAAACGGCACAGGACGGAGCGGGATGGTCGTGTTCGGGACCGGATCAAGGTTGTGTTGTGGTCGGATGATGGTTGGACGGCCAA
>JBJTVN010000008.1:0-3286 GCA_046081225.1 Alphaproteobacteria bacterium | reverse complement strand
ACGGCCAGGCCGAGGGCGGCGATCATCAGCACGGAGCCGATGGCCAGGCCGTTGAAGAGGGTGTCTAAAAGAGCTGTCATGGGCGTCCTGCATGTTCAAAAAATCGGCCTTGGCGGATACGGCGGGGGCCCCGCCGCTGATTGCCTTTTCCAACACCACCAGCATTGCGGCGCCGCCTTTGTTTGTGGCGGGGTTTGATCCCTTTGCGGAAATCCTCACCGCCACGAAGGCCCTGGCCAAGCAGGGATCGTGTCACGTTCTGATTCTGCCCGCCACCAAGGCAGGGTACGCGCTGGAGCCTGCCTTAAAAGAAGCCCTGATCATCAACGGGGCCCGCGTTTTGGGAATGATGTATTATCAAGAGGCCTCTTTTAAAGACCTGTTGCCCACCCTGACGCAGGCCTCGGCCTCTGCGCAGGGGTGCACCCCCACAACGTCGGGACAGGCCTTCACCACCGTGGTGGCCCTGTCGGGATCCCCGTTAAAAGCCGTTTTGGCAACATTAGAGAGCACCCCCACGGACATCATTACGCCGGCCCTCGCCCCCCCCAGCACCCAGCCCCTGTTTTTTGCCGATGTGGATCGGGGGGTCTGGGACGAGGTGCAGCGGTATTATCAGCAATCCCTGGGACGGGATGCGTCCCGTGTGGACGTAATTGCCTATGATATGGTTTCGCTGGCGGGTTATCTGGAACAAAGCGGGGGCGATGCACAGGCATCCCTGAAAAACCCCGTGGGGTTCAAGGGGTTGGTGGGGTTGTTTCGTTTTCAGGACGGCGGCACCATTCAACGGGCCCTATCGGTGTATAAACGGGATCAGGGACAGGTGGACATCATCGTCCCCGCCGCCCAGCGGTTTGCGCCGTGATCGCCCTGACCCAGCCCGTTTCGGGTCGCTTGATTCAGCGGTACAAACGCTTTTTGATGGATGTGCAGCTGGATAACGGAGAGATCATCACCGCCCACTGCCCCAATTCGGGATCCCTGATGGGGGTGAAGGATGCGGGTATGCCTGTGATTTTGTCCCATAACCCAAGTCCCAAGCGCACCCACGCCTATACCGCGGAGATGGTGTATGCCGATGAAACATGGGTGGGCATCAACACCCAAAACCCCAACCGTCTGGTGAAGCAGGCTTTGCTGGATCACAGCCTGCCCGAGATTTCCGGCTATACCGACGTTCAGCCAGAATCCACGGTGGGCCAAAGCCGACTGGATTTCTTTTTGCCAAACTGGGGGTATGTTGAGGTGAAAAATGCCCATATGAAACGCCGCCCCCACCTGTTGGAGTTTCCCGATGCCGTCACGGCGCGGGGGGTGAAGCATCTGCGCGAACTCTCTCTGCTGGCCACATCCGGCCATCGCGCCGCCCTGATTTATATTGGCCAAAGGGATGACGTGGATCATTTTGCCGTGGCCCGGGACATTGATCCCGCCTACGGCGCGGCCTTTGATGAAGCCCAGCGGGCGGGGGTGATGATGCTGGCCTATACCTGTCATGTTTCCCCCACGGGGATTAGGCTGGGGCGGTCCATTGGTGTGTGAGGGGGGGAATGCGTGGATTTCCCCCTAGATTTCCCCCCCGAAAGGCTTTAGAAAAAAGCATTGTTCCCGTTTTGACTTGGGGTTGTTCATGACTGTGATGCCTGCTGTTTCTGATGATGCCAAGGGCGAAGCCTTTGAGGTTATTGATGTTACCACCAAACGCCCTGCGTGTGATGGGGGGGGTGGGGCCCTTGGGCATCCGCGGGTGTATTTGAACATGGGATCCCAAACCCACATCACCTGCCCGTATTGCAGCCGGACATTTCGCTGGGTTTTGGGCGGGGGGCAGGATGGTCCCGACCATTGATCCGCAAGCCCCCGCTGGCCCCACACCGCTGGGGCGGTTTTTGGACATGATGGCCATTGAACGGGGGGCATCCCCCAACACGGTGCTGGCCTATGGGCGGGATTTAAAGGGATTTTTAAAGGCCGTCCCCCATGGTGTGGATGCCCGTGCAGAGGAGATTACGGCGTATCTGCATGCCCTCCCCCTCAGCCCCCGCAGCCGCAGCCGCACCATTACGGCCCTGCGGCAGTTTTTTATGTTTTTGCAAACCGAGGGCATGCGCCCCGATAATCCCACAAAACCCCTGAAAACGCCGGCGGTGTCCCGTCCCATCCCCCATTATTTCACCGAGGATCAGATGGGTCTGTTGTATGCGTGGCTGAATAATCCCATCACGCCTGAGGATAAACGCCTGCTGGCCATGATCGAGCTGTTGTATGGGGTGGGTCTGCGGGCCAGCGAGCTGGTATCGCTGCCCCTGTCGGCATTGGTGCAGGACGGCGCGGCGGTTATGGTGATGGGCAAGGGGGGGAAAGAGCGTCTGTTGCCCCTGACCTTGGGGGCGATGAAGGCCCTGAAAGCCTATCGTGAGGTTCGGGGGCATTTTTTATCTAAGCCCCACAGCCCTTTTCTGTTCCCTGCCCGCGGTCGTCAGGGCTATGTTTCCCGTCAACAGTTGGATTTGCACCTGAAGGCTTTGGCGGCCAAGGTGGGATTGCCGTCCCTATCGGCCCACGTTTTGCGGCATTCTTTGGCCACGCATTTGTTGCATCGGGGTGTGGACCTGCCCACATTGCAGGCCATTTTGCGCCATGAAGACCTCTCCACCACCCAGATTTACACCCATATCCCTGAAGATCATTTGCGCCACACCCTGCAAACGTGCCACCCCTTAGGCAAAGACCTTGGGACAGAGGAACACCGCGATGACTGAGGGCACCCCACCCCCCATTGTTCTGTCAGTGGCGGGCTTTGATCCCAGTGGGGGGGCGGGGGTTTTGGTGGACATCAAAACCATTCATGCGTTGGGGGGGTACGGATTGGCCGTGGCCACCGCCCAAACGGTGCAAAACACCCTGAGTGTAAAGCGCGTGGTCCCCATGGACGCCGCCCTGTTTCAAGAACAAGTGCAAGCGTTGCTCTCTGATGCCCCGCCCCAAGCCATCAAAATCGGGATGATCGGCAGTGCGGCCATTGCCCGCTGCTTGGTGGATCTGTTGGATCAGGTGTTCTGCCCCGTGGTTTTGGATCCGATTGTGGTGGCCAGCCATGGGGCCCCGTTGATTGAGCCTGAGGCCTTTGAGATCCTAAAACATCATCTGTTACCCCGCGTGACCTGCATCACGCCCAACACGGTGGAAGCCGCGTTGCTGCCCCTGCATAACGCCCGCGCGGTCCTGATCACCGGCGGCCATGAAGCGGGGGATACCATCATCACCCTTCTGAAAGAGGGCC
>JBJTVN010000007.1:0-3383 GCA_046081225.1 Alphaproteobacteria bacterium | reverse complement strand
CTGGGCAAAACATCCGAATGGGCGGGCACCAGCAAAACATCATCAAACGTCAACCCCAGAGGAAGGCTTTGCAAGGCGTTTGGGGATAACGTTTGGGGCATAAAGGTGTGTCACTTTCCCTGCTGAAACCATAAAGCTCAGGGAACGGATGGCCCCCTGTTTTCGGCGCATCATACCAATTCTGGGGGGGGAGTGTCAAAGCAAAATCGGATTTCTGTCAAAGTTCCCTTGTCAAAGTTCCGTTGTCAAAAATTACCCTTGGCAAGAGCGGGGGAGATGTGATAAACAAGTCTCCTTGTCAAAATGATTATCCGTAATGATAGGAGTTTTCCTTTGCTGGTTCATGTGAAAGATAACAATGTTGATCAGGCCCTGCGTGCCCTGAAAAAAAAGATGCAGCGCGAGGGGATCTTTCGCATCATGAAAGCCAAGCGCTTTTATGAAAAACCCTCTGAAAAACGCGTACGCGAAGCCTCTGAGGCTGGCCGTCGTTTTCGCAAACAATTGCGCAAGCGTCTGGAAAAAGAGGGCTATTAGGCCGTTTTTGCGGGGTATTTTGGCATGTCGTTTCAGGCCAACCCCTCTTTCCCATCCCCTGAATCCCCTGTTGCCCGCGCGGATGCCACGCAGCGCTTGGCCCGTGATCCCCTTGGATCGTTTTGGGTGAGCGCATCGGCCGGCAGTGGCAAAACCAAGCTGCTGTGTGACCGCGTGGTGTCGTTGTTGTGTCATGGGGCGGACCCCCAGAGCATCCTGTGTCTGACCTATACCCGCACCGCCGCAGCGGAAATGAAACAGCGGGTTTTGTCCATTTTGCAGAAAATCGCCCATGGGGATCCCGCCTATGAGGATTTTTATGATTTATTGTGCCAAAGGGGAGTGGACCCCGTGCGGTTTTCCCTGTCTCTGATGGACAATCACCATCGTTTGTCCTTTCAGACCATTCATGCGTTTTGTGAACGTTTGCTGCGACGCTTCCCGCTGGAGGCCAATATAAGCCCCGATTTTAACGTTTTGGAAGAAGTCGAGGCCCAAAGGCTGTTAACGCAGGCTGCAGAGGCCTTTTATGACCTAGACCGTATTCAGGGGGACGATGCCACCGCCACCTTGCTGGCGCGGTATTTAAACGAGGGGCAATATTTGGATGTCCTCAAACCCCTGATCCGCAAACCCTATTTGTTGTATCAGGCCATCACCATGCCGCTGGATATGTTTCATGCAACACTGAAACAGCATCTGGATTTACCAAAGGATAACAGGGATTTGGATGAACTTAGATCAGATTTGAAATCATATCTGCCCAATGCCGTTTTGCAGCGCGTGGCTGAGGCCCTGATCCAAAGCCCCAGTGCGACGGATAAGAAAAATGGACTTTTTTTAAGTGATTTCTTAACAAAACATCAAGATCATAAAGATTATCAAGACTATATTAACTTTTTTTTAACCAATGAATGCACAGTGCGCAAAACGCTGGCCACACAGAAAGCCCCCCTGTTGCCCGAGGATCGCGATTTGTTATCCCAAGAAGCGCTGAGGCTGTATACGCTGTGTCAACATCTGTATGCGGCGGAATGTTTACAGGCCACGGTGGCCCTGCGGTCTGTGGCCACGGCGGTTTGGTCGTCCTATATCACCGCCAAGGAAGCCAACGGCGCCCTGGATTTTGATGATTTGCTGGAAGGGGCACTGCGTTTGTTGCACAATCAAAACGATTGGATTGTTTATAAACTGGAACATGCCCTGAAACACATCCTGCTAGACGAGGCGCAGGACACCAATCCCCACCAATGGACCCTGATGAAGCATCTGCTGGAGGAAACACTATCCGGTGACACCGAAACGGCCAAAACCCTGCTGGTGGTGGGCGATTACAAACAGTCCATTTATCGTTTTCAAGATGCGGACCCAGAGGGATACCGCGCAGAATACAGCGTTTTGCAAGAACGCTATGCCGAGGCCACCCGCCCCCTGACCCCCCTGAAACTGGAAACATCCTTTCGCACAACCCCGCAGGTTTTGGGGTTTGTGGATGAGGTTTTTCAAACAACCCCCATGGGGCGCGGCGTATTAACCCCCGAAGATGCCCCCCTGATGCATTACCCCGCACGCTCTGGGGCGGCTGGGGAGGTTGTTTTGCATCCCATCATCCCCCTGCCCGCCAAAAACAGTGATGTCCGTTTTTTGGTGCCCACGCAGCAACAGCATGGACAAACCCACGCCGCCATCATTGCGGACACCATTGCCAGGGCCATTGCGGACATGCTGGCCAGTGGAAAGGGCCTGCCATCGCGTCAGCATCGCCCCATCACCCCATCCGATATCTGGATTTTGCTGCAGCGGCGGGGCACGTTGCAAAGGGCTTTGTTATCGGCCCTCAGAGCCCGCGGCATCCCTGTTGCGGGGGGGGATCGTATTGTTTTAAAGGACACCTTGGCGGTGAAGGACCTGTCAGCGCTTTTGCTGTTTATGATTGCGCCAGAGGATGATTTTACGCTGGCGTGCCTTTTGAAAAGTCCCGTGGGGGGATTGTGTGAAGACGACCTTTTTGCCCTTTGTCACGGACGCACGGGCAGTGTGTGGTCATCGCTGTATCACCACGCCCAAAAGGAAAACGCCCCCCCCGCGATGCGCAGCGCCTATACGCGGTTGCAGCATTTTCTGAATCATGCGGATGTCTGGACGCCCCATCAAACCTTGGTGCAGTATCTGTGTGTGCACGGGGGGTATGGGGAATTCCGAACGGCCTTTGGGGGGGAGGTGGATGAGGTTTTGCATCTGTTCCTGTCATATGCCCTGCGTTTTGAAACCGAAGGCACCCCGACGTTGGCGGGATTTTTGCCGTGGTTTGAACGTCACGCGGTGGATATCAAACGGGAAACGCTGGGCCCTGGTGTGCGTATTCAAAGCATACACAGTGCCAAAGGATTGGAAGCCCCCATCATTATCCTGGCCGATGCCACCCATCGTCCTTCATCGCGGTTTGGTCCCATTGTGTGGCTGCCTCAGGGGTTTTTGTGGCTTTTGCCCAAGCGGACGGTGCATGCCCTAACCCCGCTGAAAGAGACCATGAAAAGCCAAGATGACGATGAATATCACCGTTTGCTGTATGTGGCCATGACCCGTGCAGAGGATGCCCTGCACATTTTTGGCGCAGAAAAAGACAAAAACACCAAAAAAAACAACGATAATGACGGGGATGTAGACCCCAAAAGCACCTTTGCCCCATGGTATTCCGCCCTGACCTGTGTTTTTAAAAACAAAACAGATTTTGGGGAGGGTACCCAAGCCAGCATCGCTCGTTTTGGGGCTTTGCCAGAGGCACGGGGGGCTGTTTTGGGGGAAACGGTGTCATCATCGCCTTTGCCGGCATGGGTGAGGGCACC
>JBJTVN010000006.1:0-1353 GCA_046081225.1 Alphaproteobacteria bacterium | reverse complement strand
GAGCTGGCCGACCTGACGCTGGCCAGCCGCCAAGGTCTCGGGGTCTACAGCCTTGAAATCGAGCGGATGCTGGACAACCCCGACCTTAAAAAAACCGACCACGTCTGGACGGGCACCTTTACCAACGGTCAGAACAGCCTGAAGGTGATGGGGTGCTTAGAGGCTTGCTAATCGCTGCGACGGGGCTGCCCATCCCAGCCGGTTTCTGGCACTTCACCCGTTTGATGAAACTGGCGCACCAGCTTTATGAATTGCCGAAAATCGCTGTTTTCCTCGCACAGACGATTGGCGGTGCTCCAGTCGACCTCCGCGCGAAACCGTGCGGGGATCAGCACTTCACTCTCGGCAATGTCCTCAACATTCAGCTGAATTATGCCAATACCGTGGAGTCCATAGAGCATGCGGAGTTCCTTGAGGGTATCGGCCCCCTCGATGCTTCCAGCGACCAGATATCCGTAATGCGCCCATGAGGAATTGCTGACCGCCTGAAAATACGCCTCCCGAATGTTGCTGCGATTGAGCAATTTTTTGACCTCAAAGGACCACAGCCGCGCCTTGGGAGCCATCATCTCCCCCACACAATCCCGAAGATCCCGATCCCAATCGCGGGTGAGATTTTCCAGCGACACCATATCGGGATAAAGCCATATGTTGCCGCTGAGGCCGCGCCGATTGCTGGATCGTTTTTCATCAATCCGCTTGGTGTAAAGATCAAATTCTGCCGCAAGATACTGAGCCAGCAACGGATACAGATCGGCTTCGCTGAAGGCCATTTCCATTGTTGGCGTCGTGCTAGGGCCAGACGGATTATCCTTTTCAATCAACGACAGCTCTTCTTCATCACTGCGTTCGCTGTAATAAAATCGGCGGGGGCGCTCTTCGATGATTTTGATATACGGGTCTTTGCTAAAATTACGGGGCTTAATTTCTGCGGCAAGCTGCTGAATCAAATCGATTTCTGTTTTTAGGCGCTGATTTTTACTGCGCTCCATTTTTTGGCGACATTCATGAGGAAAAGATTTCAAAAGCCATGCCGCCAGCGCCCGCGCCGTAAAGGCCTCGCCTGGCTTTGAGCGCAGCAGCTCAGCCACACGTTCCATAAGAGAGAATTTTTCTTCCATAGAAAGCATTCTTATCAAAAACCATTCGCCTTTACAATCCCATGCGCCACATCACACAAGCCGGCATCGATCTGATCAAACGGTTCGAAGGCTTCTCGCACACCGTGTACATCTGCCCCGCCGGTTATCCCACCATCGGCTACGGGCATGTGGTAAAACCCGATGAGCGACAACAGTTTGCGGGTGGCATCACCCCTGAACAAGCCGAAGCCCTGCTGCGCCAGGACGTGAA
>JBJTVN010000005.1:0-5473 GCA_046081225.1 Alphaproteobacteria bacterium | reverse complement strand
CATAAATCACTTTGCCCCCATCAGCGGCGCGAATTTTTGTGCCCCGATGGGCGGCAATGTTGATGCCGTCGTTTTGTTGGCCGCCGTCTTTTTGACCAAAGCTTGATAACAGGGGCCCCCGCAATGGCCACGAGAATTTTTCAGACCGTTTCACCGACGGTGGGGGCGGGATATCTTGCTGTTGGGAGCGGACGCGTTCAATGGTGACGGATTTGGGGCCACTTTGGGACTGTTTGGGCAAAGCCGATGGATCGCCCAAATACAAAACTTGTCCAGGGTGAATGGTATACGGTGGTTTTAATTGATTCCAACGGGACAATAAAGAGACGGTTGTGCCTGTTTTTAGGGCAATTTTAGAGACGCTGTCCCCCTTTTGAACGCGGTAAGTTTGGGTATAGCCCCCCCCCGAAGACGGCCCCCGCGGGGACGTGGCACATGCAGATACCAACAAACAAAGCGCAAGCATCAGGAAAAAAGACTTCATGACCGTGACGTATTTTGCATTCTGCATGGGTATAGGCCATAAGGGGACCCTTAGGCAAGGGAATCATCTATGCCTGTGGTATTCTCAGAAAGGCGAGACGGTCTTTCTGCAACCGTTTTATCCAAAAGGACGTGAACAAATTTCGCGTCTTTATCGTTTAAAAAATCTTTGGTCAATTCAATGTATTCATGAATAATCACGTTTGTTGGGGTTTCGGGTTGGGCCAGCAATTCTGCCATCCCCACCATCAAAATCCCGACCAAAACAGGATCCATACGTTCATAACGCCAGTGTTCCGTTTCAAATGAACGCAGTTTTTTTTCCAGATCATCCCGCGCCTGACTTAAAAAAGCCACCATCGTATCAAAAAAATCGCGATGATAATGGCCTGGATTGGCATTCAAATGATGGAAAACGTATTCTTTGGCCACCACGGGCAAGGGTTGTTGCCGGACATGATGCTGATACAAAATTTGGGTGAGCAAAAGGCGTGTATTGATTTTTTGTTGAATCAAAGAGGGCATAAAAACAAACAGTCAACATCATCACAGTATGGAAAACGCCCCCCCAAAGAGGGAGGGCGCAAAAAACATTAGCAAAAACCTTTAGGCAGAGACCTAAGCGGCTTTTTTTCCAGCTTTGAAGGCAGCATCCACAGCCTGGTCAAAACGGTTTTGCAAAGGTTGGATGGTGCGGTTGGCGGCATCCAGACCCATTTGCACCAGCTGTTGCGCTTGACCGATACCGGTTTCAATGTTTTGCTGGATGGTTTTGGTTTGTACATCAAAAGCTTGCTGGGCGTTCTGAGAAGACAAAATCTGCTGCAGAGCTTTGGCGTTGTTGGTGTAGATGTCCTGAACGGCTTTCAGGTAGGCGGTGGCCATTTGCTCTAAACCTTTGTTCAGGGTGTTGAAAGCCTGAAGACCGGTTTTGATGTTTTCCTGAATGTGGCTTTGCAGTTCGTTGTTCAGTTGTTCGAAGTTCTGATTCATAAAAAGACCTGTGATTTGAGGGTTGAAGGAAAAGTAATCACCAAAGCGATCAGACTTTGATGCGGTTTGCGGTGTTCCCGCAAGGGCTTTGCTGGGCACCACAGCGGCACGGGCAGCAGGGGATTGTGAAGCCTGAGAGGACGATGAAGGCTTAGAATCACCAGCAACAGAGGAAACGGCAATATCCCCAGACGCTTTTTTGGATTGTTGGGGGGTGGATGGTTGTGACATAATGAAAGGCTCCTTGACGCTCTAAAGTTTCTTGACCACCTTACTATCATGAGTTGCTAGGACGTGTCAATATATTTTTTTGTGCGTCGCACAAAATTTTGGATGGTCCCTTTTGTGGGGCCGTTCTCAACATATCAGGGGTCAGGGTTTCTGTTTGGAGTTTTCCTTTTTTGTCTTTTATTTTGTGTCTTTGATGTTCTTGCCACCCTAAGCCTTTCGGGGTATAGATTTCCCCTATGTGGATCATCGCAAACTGGAAAATGCAGGGCAGTGTTGGGGCGCTTCGGACTTTTTGTGAAGGTCTGGTGCCTATACTTGGGTCTGTTGATCCGCTTCGTGTGGTGGTGTGTGTGCCCTTTCCCTATCTGATGTTGGCGCGGAACCTGCTGCAGGGGACAACGGTGGATTTGGGGGCCCAAGATGTTTCCCCTTTTAACAGCGGCGCCCATACAGGGGATGTCAGTGCAGCGATGCTGGCGGATGTGAGCGCGTCATTCGTGATTGTGGGCCATTCCGAGCGACGCCGTGATCATGGTGAGGGGTGTTCCCTGATTCACCAAAAAGCCCTTTCGGCCAAAGCCTACGGCATCACCCCCATCCTGTGCGTGGGGGATGATCGGGGGCAAACCCAAAGCATCGTCACCCGCCAAATTCATCGTGGTTTGGGGAAAGAAAGCCACCTTTCGGGGGCTATGATTGCCTATGAACCCCTGTGGGCCATTGGCACAGGCACGGCCGCCGATCAAACCACCATTGCCAAGATGCATGGTCATATCACCCAAATGGCGCCCCAGCATCCCGTCCTTTACGGGGGGTCTGTGACGGCCGATAACGTGGGGGAGATTGTTAAGATTCCCCACGTTGCGGGGGTTTTGGTGGGCGGGGCCAGTGTGCGTCTGGAAACGTTTACGCCGTTGCTTCGGGCGGCCCATAACGCCGTAGCATCAACAGAACCAAAATCAATGCCGCATTGACCTGATGCCATGATGCCGCCCACAGGGGCACCTGTCCCAAAACGGTGATGGCGCCCAAGGTGATCTGCAAAGCCACCAGCGACAACAGACCCCATTGCCGTTGGCGCATGCCATCAACCACAACAAACGTGAAAAATCCAAAGGCCAGAACACGATGGAGCCATTGCACCGCCGCGGGATCGTCAAAAAAGAAAGGGGCCGCCATAACCTCTGGCGGAATCCAGTGTCCGTTCATCAAGGGAAACGTATTGTACACCATTCCCCCATTCAACCCCGCTACCAAAGCCCCCAGCAGCACCGTGGGCACATAAAGCAGCAGCAGGATATTGCCTCTTTGCAACAGGCCTCCGTTTTGGGAGGAACCCTGATATCCTCGCAATGTCGTCCATTCCCGAACAATCAGGGCCAGCAAAATCAACGCCAGCGAAAAGTGCATCATCAAGCGGTATGGGCTGACATCCGTGCGATCCACCAAACCACTTTGGACCATATACCACCCCATATACCCCTGAAAGGCCACCAAAACGGGCAACACAAGAAGACGTTTAAAATGCGAAGGGGATACCAAGCGCCGGATGCCCAAAAACAAAACCGGAAGCGCCACCAGCAATCCCGTCAAACGCCCCAAAACACGATGGATGAATTCCCACCAATAAATGCCCTGAAAATCCGATAGGGACATGCCGCGGTTGATTTGTTGATATTCGGGGGTGGCTTTATAGGCCAAAAAGGCGTCCTCCCAAGCTTGATGAGAGACAGGGGGAACCCACCCCGTGACAGGATTCCATGTGACCATAGAAAGCCCCGATTCTGTCAAACGGGTGATGCCCCCCACCAGAACCATCAGAAGGACCATGACCCCGCAGGCCACAAGCCAAATCGAAAGCCACCGAGGATACGCGGAGGGTGCCATAATGAATGATTAAAAAGTTTCGGGCTGAATGGTGTCTTTTTTTTCGATGGTTTCCACGGTGGGGCCAGCAGCAAAAATCATATACAACAGCACAACAATCACCAAAACACCTGTGAAAAGGGGGATTTTCACAGACAGATCCATTTTTTTATGACGCATGGAAGACTCCGCAAGGGTTAAAATTCGTTTGGATTGGCCCCCACTATAAAACCTGAAGAGCGCATTGTCATCTGTTTCCATAACATTCTGGACCTTGCCATAACCCCCTCTGCCCCCTATAGTCAGGCCATGAAACGATGTTTTGCTTTCTTTTTTTTCGTGTTGTGTGCGTCAGGAATCAGCATGGCCAAAGCCCCCCTTCCTCTATCCTATGGTCAGAATCAAACGGCTTTGCTGTTTTCGGATGCCAGCGTTCCCATTGTGTCCCTTGATTTTTCTTTCAAGGCTGGCAGTGCCTTTGATCCCAAGGGCAAAGAGGGTCTCTCCGCCATAACCGCCGCCATGTTGACGGAAAGTGTTGAGGGGTATGATGCCCTATCGTACAAAAAAGCTCTGGAAAGTCATGCCATTCAACTATCCTATAACGTCACGCGGGATGATGTGGTGGGGCGTTTGCAGTTTTTGAAAACCCAAAAGGAGGATGCCATTCGGTTGGCGCGTTTGAGTTTTCTGCATCCTGCCTTCACCAAAGAGGATTTGACCCGCATCAAACGCCAACAATCCAGTTATTTTGACTACAAAGACCAAACCCCCCGCATTCTGGCCCAAGATCTGTGGTGGGAAACGGCCTTTGCAGGGCATCCCTATGGGCACCCCATCGAAGGCACCCGTGAAACTGTGGCCCGCTTTACGCCCAAAGATGTGCAAATGTTTTTCAAAAATTGTGTGACCCGTCGCCAGTTCACGGTGGGTATCGCAGGGGACATTGCCCCTGCGGAAGCCACAGCGTTGCTGAATCAGCTTTTTGGGGATTTGCCCGATACAGCGGGCTGCGCCCAAGTCGTGCCCCTGACCCTACAAAAGGGTCAAAAAGTCCATCAAGCCCGCAAGGTTCCCCAAAACGTGGCTTTTTTTGGCCATGCCAGTATCCGCCGCACAGATCCCGATTTTTATGCCATGATGATTGTGGATTATACGTTGGGCAGTGGGAGTTTCTCATCCCGCCTTATGGATGAAATTCGGGAAAAGCGGGGCCTTACATATGGCATTGGCACGATGCTCAGCGATATGGGGGCCGGACCTTTGATTCTGGGGCAAGTGAGCGCCGCGGCAGATAAAATGCATCAGGCCCTGTCCCTGACCCAAACCATCTGGCAAGATGTTGAGGATAAGGGCATCACCCCAGAGGAGCTGAATGATGCCAAACTGTATTTGAATGGATCCTTTCCTCTGCAGCAGGATAGCACCAAAAAACTTTCGGCCCTGATGTTGTATATGCAACAGCAGAATTTGCCGCTGGATTATCTGGACAAACGATCGGCTTTGATCAACGCCGTCACGCTGGAGCAAGCCAACAGTGTGGCAGGCCGTGTTTTGAAATCCAAAAATTTGATTATTGCCGAGGTGGGGCCTCATGCCAATTCACAATCAAGAGCGCACTAAAGTGATCCAATCCCAAGAGGCGAGAGCGTGTATGACTTTGGGGTTGTCTTCGTAAAAACAGCAGGCCGTGGATAATTGCTTTGGCTCTAGACTAGAATAACAAAGGTGTTATTCTAGTCTAGAGCCAAAAAGATTTTCAAGAGGTACAATAAAATTCAGAAGAATATCAACAAAAAAATCGGGGTCAAAAAAATCGGGTCTTAAAAAAATGCAAAGGGCCCCAAAACCTATGCAAGGCACCCCAAACGAATCCCTTGGTGCCCAAGGTCCCCTGTGG
>JBJTVN010000004.1:0-3856 GCA_046081225.1 Alphaproteobacteria bacterium | reverse complement strand
GAGCGCTAGGTTGTGGTCCTTGAGGTCGTGGGTTCGAGACCCATCGTTCGCCCCAAAATCTAAAAAAATTGTTCAGGTGCTGCATGACCTACACCGTTGCCTCCCCCTCTGGTCCCTACGAGGTTGTTATTGGGATGGAGGTTCATGCACAGGTGATCTCTCAGGCCAAGCTGTTTTCCGGCGCCTCCGCCGCCTTTGGCGGGGATCCCAACACCCACGTGGCCTTTTTGGATGCGGGTATGCCGGGGATGCTGCCTGTTTTAAACGGGTTTTGTGTGGAGCAAGCCATCAAAACAGGGCTGGCCCTGAACGCCCAGATTCATTTGGAATCCCAGTTTGATCGCAAAAATTATTTTTACCCCGACTTGCCCACGGGGTATCAGATTTCCCAGTTTTATCATCCCCTCGTGGGGGAGGGCACCATCACGCTGGATCTGGCCGAGGGCATCACCAAAGACGTTGGCATTGAACGCATTCACCTGGAACAGGACGCTGGCAAAAGCATCCACGACATGGACCCCCGCCACAGTTATGTGGATTTAAACCGCGCTGGGGTGGCCCTGATGGAAATTGTGTCCAAACCCGACATGCGAAGCCCCGAAGAAGCAGGGGCATTTTTAAAAAAACTCCGCGCCATCCTACGCACCCTGGGCACCTGTGATGGGAATATGGAGGAAGGATCCATGCGCTGTGACGTCAACGTCTCTGTGCGCAAAACGGGTGCCCCTCTGGGCACGCGGTGCGAAATTAAAAACGTCAACTCTGTGCGCTTTGTGATGCAAGCCATTGTTTATGAGGCCAAACGTCAAGTGGACCTGCTGGAATCCGGCGGCGCGGTGGATCAGGAAACCCGTCTGTTTGATGCCACCACGGGCACAACCCGCACCATGCGCAGCAAAGAAGACGCCCACGATTACCGTTATTTTCCCGATCCCGATCTGTTGCCCTTGCGTTTGGACCCCGCGCTGGTGGACCGCTTGCGAGCCGAATTGCCAGAATTGCCAGATGCGAAGAAAAAACGCTTCATGGACCATTATGGCCTGTCGGGGTACGAGGCCGGCCTGATCACCGCCGATGACGACACCGCCCAGTATTACGAAGCGATCCTAAGCCACCACAACACCCCCAAACTGGCGGCCAACTGGTTGCTGGGGGATGTGTTTGGATTGCTGAACAAGGCAGGCCAGACCCTAGCCACTGCCGCCCTGTCCCCAAGTGCCTTGGCCGATCTGCTGCGCATGCTGGAGGATGGTCAGCTTTCGGGCCGTATGGCCAAAGATGTTCTGGCCGCCATGGTAGAGCGGGGCGTCTCCGCCACCGTGGTGGTGGCCGAGCAAGGCCTGTCCCAGATCAGCGATACCGAGGCCCTGAACGCCATCATCACCCGCATCATCGCCGCCAGCCCCACCCAACTGGCCGACTATCGCGCTGGCAAAGACAAATTATTCGGCTATTTCGTGGGCCAAGTCATGAAAGAAACCGGCGGCAAAGCCAACCCCGCCGTGGTGAATGATCTCCTGCGGGGGATGCTGGGTGGGGGCTGAGACCTGCATTCTGCCTCTGTTTTTCCATTGTGACCCCTGTGCAAAAGGGGTAGAGTGGCTCCCAACACACGTTCATTTCATCTGCGGGAGCCCGCATCTATGCTTGCCTTTTTTTCCTCTATCTCCCCCCTGATTTGGTTTATGATTGTTTTGGGGCTGGCGCTGGTCGTGGCGGGGGTGTCGTTTTTTTGGTGGCGTCGTCTGTTGGCCCTGCGTTTGGATTATGCCGCCCTGAAACAAACCGCCGAGGCTGAGGCCAAGCACCTGCAAGCCACATTGGATCAGGAAAAACAGCTGCACGCGCAGCAGATCGCTTTTTTGGAGCGGGAACAAAAAAACCAACAGGTGCATTTCCAAAGTCTGGCCCAAGAGGCCCTGAAACAAAACAACGAAAACTTCCTGATGCTGGCCAAAGAACAATTAAACAAAACCCAGCAAGAGGCCCAGCACACCCTGATGAACCGGCAAAAGGCCATTGAAACCCTGCTGGAGCCCATGAAATCCTGTATGGATGCCATCCATAAACAACATTTGGAATTGAACGATAAACACACATCGGCCTATAGCAGCCTGAAAACGGAAATCAAATCCCTGATGGACCTGCAAAACACCGTCACAGGGGAAACGCAGAAATTGGTGGAGGCCCTGCGCAAGCCCCAAGTCCGTGGCCGCTGGGGTGAAATGACCCTGCGCCGCGTTCTGGAGCAGGCAGGTATGATGATGCACTGCGACTTTGTGGAGCAAGACGCCCAGCGGGATGCCGATCACAAACTGCAACGCCCCGATGTGGTGATGCATCTGCCCGGCGGTCGGTATGTTATTTTGGATGCCAAGGTGCCCTTTGATGCGTATTACGAAGTGGTTTATGCCAAAGATCAGGAAACGCGGCAAATCGCGCTGGATCGTCACGTGCGTCACCTGATGACCCATGTGAAGGCTTTGACGCAAAAGGCCTATTGGCAGCATTATCAAAACAAGGCCCCCGAATTTGTGATTTTGTTCATGCCGCTGGAAAGTGCCTTTGTGGCCGCCATCGAGCAAGACCCTGACCTGCTGGCCAAAACATGGGAACAGCGCATCATTCTGGCTACCCCCAGCACCCTGATGGCCACCCTGATGGCCATTGCCCACAGTTGGAAACAGCACCATCTGGCGGATCACGTGGAAAAAGCCGCCGAAATGGCGCGGGACTTGTATGGCCGCCTGCAAACCTTTGCTGGCCACCTGCAGGATGTGGGCACACAAATGCAGCGGGCTAACAAAAGTTACAATCAGGCCGTGGCCAGTTTTCAAACCCGCCTGCTGCCCAAGGCACGGCAGTTTCAGACCCTCGCCCTGAGTGCCCAAGATCAAAAAGAGATCACCCTGAAAGAGGTGGATGAAACCATCACCCCCCTGCTGGAGGGGGCGGCCTAAAACGTGTTCGGATGTAAAAAAAGAGGGGGGGGGGGGGTCAACAACAAAACTCACATCTTTTCCTGTTTCCCGTTCCCTGTTACCTATCGGTATCTCTCGTTTGCTGTGTTTTAAAAAGGAAATGGTTATGAATCTGAACGCCCTGAGTGTTGGCAAAAATCCCCCCGAAATTGTCAATGTTGTCATTGAAATTGCCCAAGGTTCGGGCGCGGTGAAGTACGAAATTGACAAAGACTCCGGCGCCCTGCTGGTGGATCGGTTTTTGGGCACCGCCATGTATTATCCGGCCAATTATGGCTTTATTCCCCACACCTTGGGTGGGGATGGGGATCCGCTTGATGTGTTGGTATTGACGCAGGCCCCCTTGTTGGCGGGCTCTGTGATTTCATCCCGTCTGGTGGGTGTGCTGCAGATGGAGGATGAAAAGGGGACCGATGAAAAACTCATCGCCGTTCCCACCAGCAAACTCACGCCCCTGTATGACAGCATCAAAACCCACGCCGATTTGCCCCCGCTGTTCTGTCAACAAGTTCAACATTTCTTTGAACATTACAAAGACCTGGAAAAAGGCAAATGGGTCAAAATCCTGTCATGGGACGGCCCCGACGTCGCCCGCGCCTTGGTTATAGAGGCCATCAAGCGTTTTGATAAAGCGGCGTGAGAAGGGCTTTCTGTCCCCTCTCCCGCTTGCGGGGGAGCAAGGGTTAGGGAGGGGGTTTGTCGCCAATTTACGCCTCCTTTGTGGCAGGCCCCTCTCCCTAACCCCAATGGGGAGAGGGAATAATCATTGATCTTTAAACATTAAAAAGGAACACAAACCCATGGTGATGAATCCGCGTGTTGTTAATGTTCGTTTTTGGGGCGGCGTTGGGTCGTTGATCCTGATTGCCTTGCTG
>JBJTVN010000003.1:0-4003 GCA_046081225.1 Alphaproteobacteria bacterium | reverse complement strand
CGCTTTCCCCCTTTTTCCTCTCACTTTCTACCAAATCACCCCAATCTATCTAATTTTGCAAGGGGCTCCCTAAGGAGTTTTTATGCCTCTGCTGACATCCCCCATTGACGGATCCCCCATGAAACCCATTCATCGTTTTGGGATTGAAATTGATGTATGCCCCACCAGCGGGGGAATCTGGCTGGACAAAGGGGAGTTGGAAAAATTATTGTCCTTTATCAAACAGGCCGCTGAAGAGGAAAATGCCCTTTACAATACCCCCAAACATCATCCCTCGGAACACCATCTCAGAGGACGGCACGATGACGACGACTATGACAGCCATCGCAAGCCCTTTAAAAAGAAAAAAAGTGGCCTATCCCAGATTATGGATGTTTTTGATTTTTAGGGGGCTACACAACCCGCACCGCATGGCCATCTCTGGGGATGATGTTACCCACGAGGGTTGCATCGGGCAGAGCCTTTAAAGTGGCCTCCAGATGTTCTGGTGCCACAATCAGGATATACCCCAAACCACAGTTAAAGGTGGTGTGCATTTCATCCTCGGACAGGTTACCCCGCGCCCGCAGCCAATCAAACACCGCCGGAACTTCCCACGTGCCATGACGCAAAACTGCGGTGCAGGTTTCCGGCACAATGCGGGGAATGTTGCCATGAAAGCCCCCCCCTGTGATATGCACCATCCCCTTCACGGGGGTGGTTTTCAGCAGATCCAAAACGGGCTTAACATACAGCTTGGTTGGGGTCAGCAGCGCTTGGCCAAGCGTTTGATCGGGGTCAAAGGGGGCGGCATCATGATACGATAACCCCTCGTTTTTCACAATAGCCCGCACCAGAGAAAACCCGGTGGCATGCAAACCCGATGACGGCAGCCCCACCATCACATCCCCAGGGACAATGGTTTTTCCTGTGATGATGGCCTCTTTTTCCACCGCCCCTAGGGCAAAACCCGCAATATCAAAATCCCCCTGCCCATACAGGCCGGGCATTTCGGCGGTTTCCCCCCCAATCAGGGCGCAGCCAACCTCTTTGCAGGCATCAGCAATGCCGGCCACAATGGTGGTCAGGGTATCGGGTTCCAATCTGCCCGTGGCCAGATAATCCAGAAAAAACAACGGATCGCCCCCATGCACCAACAAATCATTAACACACATAGCCACGGCATCCACACCGATCCCATGATACTGTCCCATGGCCTTGGCCACCAGCAGTTTGGTGCCCACCCCATCAGTGGCAGAGAGCAAAACAGGCTTTTGATAGTTCAGAGCCGACAAATCAAAAAAACCGCTGAATCCCCCCAGACCCTCCATGGATCCCAGACGGGATGTGGCTTTGGCCAGCGGAGCGATGCGCGACACAAAGGCATCCCCAGCTTCAACATCCACCCCAGCAGTTTTATAGGACAAGGTTTGCGTCATAATGATTTATCTCCTATAGTCAACGGCAGCTTTCCCTTTATACCAGATGCACGGCCCCCATGAAACACTTTTTCGCCCTTTTTTTTCTGATGATGCTGCTGGGGAAGCCGATGGCTTGGGCGGTGGATTTGATCAGCATTGATAATGTGTCTTTGGATGCCTCTGCAACCAAGGCCACCGATGCCCGCGCCCTAGCCCAGAAACAGGGCACGGTGCAGGCCGTGAAACAAGCCCTGCAGCAAATCGCCAGCGACCCTGCGGCCGTGACAGATGCGGCTTTGGCCTCTGCCAATATCGACAATCGTTATGTTTATGCCACCGATATTGTGCGGGAAAAGGTTTCCGCACGCCGTTATCAGGCCACCGTCACCATGCACCTTTACACGGCCAAGGTCCGTGATCTGGCCACCCGTCTGGGCCTGAACCCCAGAGAACAGCCCCGAAGCCGAACCATCGTGATCCCCTTTTGGCAGGATGCGTCGGAATCTTGGCATACGCTTTTTCCCCCCGATCAGGATACGGCCATTCAAGAGGCTGCGGCCCCATCGGGGGTGATTCTGCCGCGGGGACAGGATCCCTCTCAGGTGAGCCTCAAAACCTTAACCACTCTGCCTTTGTCCACCCATCCTGCCATCAAGGATCTGAAAGCCCGCTATCCCAGCGCGGATGTACGGTATGTGGCATTCCAACCCCAAGATACCGCCCTGCATGTCAGCGTGTTTATCCCTGAATCGGGGGGGCTGCGCCTTTTGGGGGAATTTGATCAACCCCTGAATGCGGGGGAGTCCCCTTCGGCCCCCACCTATAAAGCCGCCATGACGCAGGCCCTCAGCATATTGGACGGTAGCGCCCTTGCATCGAAAGCAGCGGGGCAAACCTCGTTAACCCTGACCATCACCATCCCCGATGTGAAATATCGTTTTCAGGCCCTGAGCGTCGTGCGCACCGTCCCCGATGTCGTGTTTTCCACCATTCAAGATATGACCACGCAAGAGATGCGGGTTAACGTTGGGGTGCGGGGGGATGGCCAGAGCCTGCAGGACGCCCTGATTTCTTCGGGGTATACCCTAAAGGCCCTTGATGATACCACGTGGGAGGTTGGGCAGGAATAACCGTTGGTGGCGCGGCGTTTTTGCGGTGCCTTCCCTCGCCCACCATAATGCCCTGTTATGATGCCTGTCCACGACCCCCTTGCCCCTGCCCAAAGGGAGTGGTAGAACCCTTAGCATGGTTTTTTCAAACAGCCGTTTTTGTTCAACAGCCCTTGGGATGCGTTGTTATGCCTACATTGATTTTGATGCCTGCCCTTTCCCCTACCATGATGGAGGGCAATTTGGCCCGCTGGCTGAAAACAGAGGGCGATGCCATTCGCGCGGGTGATATTCTGGCGGAAATCGAAACGGATAAGGCCACCATGGAGGTGGAAGCCGTGGATGAAGGCATTTTGGGAAAAATCCTGATTCCCGCCGGCAGCGAGGGCGTGGCTGTGAATATCCCCATCGCCGTTTTGGTGGATGAGGGGGAGGATGCCTCCACCCTAGGGGATACCCACACCAATACAACAACCGCGGCAGAACCCGCGGCGCTCACCGTTGCCCCCACGGTGGCGGCGACGCCTTCGCACTCTGTGGGGGATGATCCCGCATGGGGCGAAACCAAACAAATGACCGTGCGCGAAGCCCTGCGGGATGCCATGATGGAGGAAATGCGCCGCGATGATACGGTTTTTGTGATGGGGGAAGAGGTGGCGGAATATCAGGGGGCCTATAAAGTCACCCAAGGTCTGCTGGATGCCTTTGGCCCATCCCGTGTCATTGATACCCCCATTACCGAGCATGGTTTTGCGGGTCTGGCGGTGGGGGCAGCGTTTATGAAACTACGCCCTGTGGTGGAGTTCATGACCTTTAACTTTGCCATGCAGGCCATGGATCAAATCATCAATTCGGCGGCCAAAACCCTGTATATGTCTGGCGGACAGATGGGCTGTCCCATTGTGTTTCGGGGGCCCAACGGGGCTGCAGCCCGCGTGGGGGCCCAGCATTCCCAATGTTACGCCAGTTGGTACGCCCACTGCCCAGGCCTGAAAGTCATTGCCCCCTACAGTGCGGTGGATTGCAAAGGTTTACTAAAGGCCGCCATTCGTGACCCCAACCCCGTGATTTTTCTGGAAAACGAAATCACCTACGGCATGACCTTTGATGTGCCGGTATCAGAGGATTTTGTTTTGCCCATCGGCAAAGCCAAAGTCCTGCGTTCGGGCAAGGATGTGACCATCACGGCCTTTTCGTTGATGGTGAAACACGCCTTGGCTGCGGCGGAGGAATTGGCCCAGCAGGGCATTGATGCGGAGGTGATTGATTTGCGGACCCTGCGCCCGCTGGATACCCAAACGCTGGTGGCCTCTGTGCAAAAAACCAACCGTCTGGTGAGTGTGGAGGAAGGCTGGCCCTACGCCGGCATCGGATCCGAACTGGCCGCCCAGATAATGGAGCTGGCCTTTGATGACCTGGATGCCCCCGTTGTGCGGGTAACGGGGAAAGATGTCCCCTTGCCCTACGCCGCCAATCTGGAACGTCTGGCCTTGC
>JBJTVN010000002.1:0-1487 GCA_046081225.1 Alphaproteobacteria bacterium | reverse complement strand
GGGTTTCTGGCCTGACGCTGGGCGCGGTGGCGCACGGCGAAGGAGCCAAAGCCCCTGAGTTCCACGCGGCCGTTGTGGGCGAGGGCCTTTGTGATTTCTTCAAAAAATAACACCACGGCCTCTTCCACTTGTTTGGCGGTGAGGTGGGGGTTTTCCTTGCAAAGGGTATCAATCAATTCCGAGCGTTTCATAAAGACAATCCTTTTTGATATGAATAAGAACAAAGGTGAGAGAAAGGGGGGCAGGTGAACCCACCCCCCTGTTCCCTATGACGAAGCGGCATCGTCTTTGGACGACTTAGCACTGGCACTTTTTTTGATGGCAGGGCCCAAAATATCACCCAAACTGGCACCACTGTCGGCGGAGCCATATTCGGCCATCATTTGTTTTTCCTCTTTGATTTCACGGGCTTTGATGGACAGGGTGATTTCCTGTTTGGACAGGTTCAGGGCGGTGATCAACGCATCGATTTTTTCGCCTTTGGCAAAACGATCAGGGCGCTGTTCGCCGCGATCGCGGGACAAATCAGAACGCTTGATGAACACCGGTTGATCCAAACCAGAGACGGTCACATGAATTCCCGCATCTTTGATATCAGATACGGTGCAGGTGACGATGTCGCCTTTTTTCAACTTCACAGCAGAGGCAGGGGCAGACGATGCCTCTGTTGATTTGGCAGCGGACGAAGAGGGTGCGGGTTGCCCAGAAGCCTTACCGGCCAAAGCAATGGACATTTCCGCCGGATCCACTTTTAACACGGTCACGGTCAAAACATCGCCCTTGGCAATGCCTTTAAGGGCCTCAGCGGCGCCAGCTTCAGAGGCAAAATCCTCCGCCGCCAAAGTACCGCGAATGCCACCTTCCAGCTCCAGCAGCAATTTGGTGTTGTAGGTACGCACCACAACCCCTTGCAGCTCCGTGCCCTCAGCATGTTCATCCGCAAAGCGTTTGTAGGGGTTTTCCTGACATTGTTTCATCCCCAAGCTGATGCGGCGTTTGTCGGTGTCCACATCCAGAACCATAACATCCACATCTTGGCCGATGGTCACAACTTTTTTGGGATCGGGATTTTTATCCGCCCAAGAAATTTCGGACATATACACCAGACCCACGATACCAGGCTCCAGCTCAACAAAGGCCCCATAATCGGTGACGCTGCTGATGCGACCCGTGAGTTTTGTCCCCACAGGGAATTTCGTGACGGCCACCTTCCAGGGGTCTTCCTCCAGATGTTTCATGCCCAGAGAAATACGTTTGGTTTCGGGATCAATTTTGGTGATTTGCACCTCGATGGTTTGGCCGATTTCTAGGGCCTCGCTGGGGTGATTGACGCGGCGCCATGAAATGTCGGTGACGTGCAGCAATCCGTCCACACCGCCCAGATCCACAAACGCCCCAAAGCGGGTGATGTTTTTCACCACACCTTTGACCACTTGGCCCTCGAGGATGTTTTTCAGAAACTCGTCGCGGGCTTCGGTGCGGGATTC
>JBJTVN010000001.1:0-3624 GCA_046081225.1 Alphaproteobacteria bacterium | reverse complement strand
GCATTCAGAAAAGTGCCCCCTTATACCACAGACCGCCCACATAATCATCCCGATCATGGCCCTTTAAAAAATTTTTTGTATTTTTTTCTTGACTGCGCTGCGCTGCGCTGCGCTGCCATTATGGTGATGTTGTTTCATTGATGCGTCAAGCATCTTTGCCGTAAATGTAAGAAGGAACCCTATAATATGAGTATATTTGCAGTCTATCATAATCATAAAAATCAATTAGTTGCTATAAAAGTTGGCAAGGAAAGTTCTGAGACTATCACAAGAGCTATTGCTTCAAACGGTTGCGGCTTGGACGGTCAAATGGGCAATTACTATGGTGTAGAGGCCGAAAGTCCAGAACACGCAATTAGCGTCTATCAAGATTTACAAGCCCAAAGTGCATCCAAATTTATGGGTGATACCAAAGCTTACTCTTCCTGAGTCCCAACTGAGTGACCCAAAAGCCGTCCCCCTCTTGGCGGCTTTTTTGCATTGATGAAGCCCGCCGGGGAGCGGATGTCTTTTTTTGCCCTCCCCCTTGGATGATACAAAAAATTGCTGTTATACTGGGGCAACAGACCCCACCGAGCCCGCCCCATGGATCAGACCCCCCGCTGGATATATCGTTTTGACAATTACAAACGGGCCTTTGGCTTGCTGAGAGAGGCCATGGAAACCATGGACACACGGGCCCTGAGCCCGCTGGAAAAAGAAGGTGTGATTCAACGCTTTGAATACACATGGGAATTATCATGGAAGGTGATGAAGGATTATCTGACCCACGAAGGGGTTGTGCTGGAGACGATAACGCCGGCCTCTGTCGTGCGGGCCGCTTTTCAGGCGAACCTGATCACCCATGGGGACCTGTGGATGCAGGCACTGGATGCCCGCAACAAAATGTCCCACGTTTACGACATGAAGGCCTTTGACGACACCATCCGTGACATCCAAACAACCTATTTGACCCTGTTTGATGATTTGCATTTGTCTTTGATGGAACGTGCCCTGAAAAGCCAATCCCCGTTCGGGGGGATCCATGGCTGATCATGGATTAACCCCCCATCATCTGAGAATCATGGCAGACACGCTGCGTCCCTTTAGGGACAAAATCACCACCGTGGGTTTGTTTGGGTCCCGCGCCACGGGAACGTACCGCGATAATTCCGACATTGATATGGTGTTGTATGGCCCCCTCAGCCCACACGATGTGGATCGCCTGTACACCCTGTTTGACGAAAGCCCCCTGCCCTTTCGGGTGGATGTCATGGCTTTTGATCTGATCGATCATCCTCGGCTGAAACACCACATCACCACCGTTATGCAGCCGCTGGTGTTTTAAGGGCGGTGGGAATCCATATCCCAGCCACAAAAACGCCAGCCACAAAAACGCTTGTCAAAGCCCCATTTCTGGTGTTATCTGGTCCATCCTGATGCGGAGAGGTGGCCGAGTGGTCGAAGGCGCACGCCTGGAAAGTGTGTATATGCCAAAAGCGTATCAAGGGTTCGAATCCCTTTCTCTCCGCCATATCTTAAATTTTCCCCGTCCATTGTTGTCCAAAAAAGACTTAATTGCCAAGGATATTCTGTATTTTTTCATCCAAGTTTGTCCAACGCTGTCTGTTTACATCCGCATAAAAAAGGGGCATATTTGGGGGCATAAATTGAAGTAGCATTTAGAGATGCCCCCAAATGCCCCTGAACGATACGCAATGCCGCAATGCCAAGCCCCAAGAGAAGGCAAAAAAGCTGTCCGATTCAGGCGGGTTATATTTAGAGGTTATGCCTACGGGATCCAAGTATTGGCGTTTTAAGTACCGTTGGCATGGTAAAGAAAAACGGTTGGCTTTTGGTGTGTATCCCGAAGTGACGCTTGCGGAGGCCAGAGAAAAACGGGATAAGGCCAGAAAATTGTTGTCAAACGGTGTTGATCCTTCTTTAGAGCGCAAACAGGCCCGCCACCAGTCCAAAATGAACACGGACAACACGTTTGAGGTGATTGCCCGTGAATGGCACGAAATGCAGAGTGCAAAATGGATAAAAAACACGTCTGATTATACATTGAGGCGTTTGGAAAACGATATTTTTCCTGTCTTGGGGGCGTATCCCATCAAAGATATAACCGCCCCTTTGCTATTAACCGCTTTGCGGACCATAGAGCGGCGTGGTGCGCACGAAATGGCCCATCGAGCATTGCAGGTATGTGGCCAGATATTGCGATATGCCATCGCCACAGGGCGTGCAGAAAGGAATGTGGCCGCCGATTTAAAGGGAGCATTAAGACCTGTAAAACATACCCATTTCGCCGCTTTGGATGCAAAAGAGTTGCCAGAGTTTATAAAAACCCTCGAACAAAATGATGCACGGTTATTTTTGCATACGCGCTATGCCATCAGATTGTTAATGTTGACTTTTGTTCGCACAAGCGAATTGATTAACGCGAAGTGGGATGAGTTTGATTTTGAAAAAAAGCTATGGGTGATTCCGCCTGAGCGCATGAAAATGAGAAAATCCCATATTGTGCCCTTGTCCCGTCAATCTTTGGACATTTTGGAAAAAATAAAACAATCAATGGAATATGGCGCAAACGTTTTCCCCAATCAGGTTGAGCCACGGCGCTCTATGAGCAACAATACCATTTTAAAGGCAATTGAACGGCTTGGATACAAGGGACAAATGACAGGCCATGGTTTTCGGGCGTTGGCCATGAGCACCATTAAAGAGCAGCTTGGATATCGTCATGAGGTTGTGGACAGGCAGCTGGCCCATGCCCCGCGTACCAAAGTCGATGCCGCCTATGACCGCGCCCAATTTTTGGATGAGCGTACCAAAATGATGCAAGAATGGGCCGATTATTTGGACGGTATTGTTTGTAAAAACATTTGACTGACTTTTATTTTTCGTGTTTGTAATAAGTCATACGCATTTGCTCTTGCATGGATTATAAATATGTAGTACCTATCGCTTAAAAACAAAAAGGCAGACGCACACAAAGGAGCAAACAATGGAACAAGGAACTTTTGGAGAAAAAATCAGGATACTTAGGGAAGCTAAGGGAATCAGCCAGCGGCAATTGGCCATTCAGTTGGATATCACACCAACCTATATGAGCAAAATTGAACGGGGGGAATTTCAGCCACCTTCCGAAGAGGTTGTAAAAAAAATGGCAAAGTATTTAAACTATGACAGTGATTTACTTCTTTCTCTTGCGGATAAGGTTGATTCGGAAATTCTGAAGATTATTAAAGGCAATCCTCAAAAATACTGCACACTCCTAAGAAAAAGAATGAAAAAAAATGAAGATTAACTTTTTGCACCCCGAAAAAATTCAAAAAAGTGTGAATTCTTTATTGGAATCCTATGGCTTAAATCCCTCGTGTCCTATGGATGTGGAGAACATTGCACGAGAGCATTTGGGATTAAAAGTCATGTTCAGAGATTTGCAGGGTATGCGGGGCGATGGGACTTTGGGTATGATTATCCCTGAAGTGTCTCTCCTTTTCTGTGATTCTTCTTTGGAGCCACATGGTGTAAACAAAGAAAAAAAAGAACATGTTGCACGCTTTACGATTGCCCATGAACTTGGGCATTTTTGCCTGCATAAAGAGTACATAAGCCATTGGAGCAGCGAGTTTTTTT